>JAVHOA010000050.1:0-3154 GCA_036169815.1 Sulfurimonadaceae bacterium | reverse complement strand
TTAACAAAAATTTATGCCAAAAGTGCTTACATGTAAGCACTTTTTTAAGTATTAAGTTATTCTACTTCGCCTTTACCACAATAAAACTCTCAGGAATTACACTCTTGTATTGTGGCATCGCTTGCCCTACGGTTGCGTTGATATATGTTGGATCGGCAACAACAAAACGCTCACCTAAAACATTGACGCTGTCTCCAGCAAGTGGCACATGGATAGCAGTTGCCATGTGATCTGAATATTTGACTCCAACGATATTTGCATTGAAAAGTTTTTTCATCAAAAAGCCATATAACGCAGCTCTGTCTTCACAATCACTTGCATTATAATAGAGTGTTTCCTCCGCAAACATCGGTTTTTCTCTTTTAAACTGCTGGTCGTCTGTTTGATAAGCAAATGCGTGTTGCACAAAAGAAAGTACAAAATTCATAGCATCACTCGCTCTTTGTCCATCAATATATTTTTTCAAACCAGAAGCAATCTGCACATAACTCTCATTTTCAATAGGCGCATCAAAATAGGTATCATAGTCAGCTTGCGGGTACGTCGCCATAAAATCGATGATGTTTTGATTGTAATTAAACGCTATTTTGACCTCTTGACCTTGATAATTGTAAGCAAGAGTCTTAGAGTTTTTTGCCATACTCAGTTTTGGAAGGCTTTGAATGGAAAGATCAAGCGGTTTGAGCGATCCAGGATAGTCTTGGTTGTAAGTGTAGAGTGCGCCTACTCCGCTTTTGTTATAAAAAGAGAGCGCATAATATTTTTTTTGATCAAGCGTGTAACTTGGAGTAGAATAGATCATTTTTTTTGAATATGCCAGCAAAACAACATGATTGTTCGCCAAGCCGACTTTGACAGAATAGCCAAGTTTGTTAAGTAAAAACCAGCTAAAAAGATTTACATCGTCAATGGATGTAAAAAGTTTCGCAGAGAGTTCATTGACTAAAAGATACACACCCCAATCGTTGAGATTGAGCTCATTTTTTGTTGCTTGAAGGTCGCGAACTAAGTTTTGATACTCGCTTGTTGCGGCTTTATCAAAAAATGATGCAATTCCCTCTTGTGTATTTGGATAAAATCTGGCTTGTTTGAGTCCAAATGGTGTTGCAAAACTCACAGGAGATCCATAAAATAGAAAGTTGATATCTTGTGTAGGCGCTTGTACTGCGCTAATCACTTCTTGAGGTTTTGCAACTATTGGAGGTACAATAATGGGAGCTGCCACAGGAGCACTCACAGCAGGAACACTCACAACCAGAGGTTTAGTAATAGCCAAAGGTTTCTGCGCTACAACGGGTTTTTGAAGAGCAACTGGCTTTTTGGAAAGAGGTTTATCAATAGCAATGGGCTTCTGGGCTACGACAGGTTTTGAAAAAGCAACTGGCTTTTTGAGCATAGGCGGTTTTTCAATAATAATTGGCTTTTCTATGAGAATAGATTTTGGTGCAATGATTGGTTTTTGCTCCACAATAGGCTGTGGCGTTGCTTTGAGCTGGATAACAATTTTTGGACCCACACTTAGAGGTGCAACATACTTTGCTTCTGGTAAAACAGTTGGCTTTGGTTTTTCATAGACTGACTCACCAGAAAACTCTTTATATGCTTTCCATTGCGCTTTTAAATAGTTATTAAACTCTGCATCACGCTCATCTTTATACTTCTTAAAAGACTCATTTTGTGCTTTTTTATAATCCTCAAAAGAGCCTGCATGAAGTGTTAGAACACTCAGTAAAAGAGCACTGCTAAAACGGCCAAATGTTTTGAATAATTTTGGTTCCCCATCCCTGTTTTGTTGCACGATCTATATCTCCTTGTGATTTATAAAGAATTTTTGCTTCACTCATTTGTGAAGAGCTAATTTGATTATTTTGACTAATATCGTATGGACGAATCACACCGCTTACTTGAATAATCTGCTTCTCTTCATCAATGAGAATCTCCCGTTTTCCAGAAACAAAATAGTTTCCATTTTCCAACACTTTAATGACTCTCGCTGAAACCGTCGTTGTAAAAGAAGCATCTTTTGTCGCTGCGCCCTTACCCGAATAAGCAGAACTCGATGTGTTTGAAAAACCGATATTTGTTAAACCATTGAGCTGATTTGCATAAGCTGAAACTGCAGGATTTCCACCACCTGCTACAAAAACTCCACCTCCCAACTTATTTGCATCACTTTGAGAAAGTGCCTTTGTACCGCTGTTACTACTTTTGGCTGTTTCTGAAATCACAATGGTCACAATATCATTAACATGCATCGCTTTGTGATCTGAAAAAAGAGGATTATCCCCTTTTCCAAAGATACTTCCAGCTGAAGCAAAATCATTTTGCTCTTGCTTTGAGGGCATCTCCTCGACATATTTTGGTGGTTCAAAATTTAGCTCTGGATCCGACAAATTTGCCGTACATCCACTGACAAATAGTATAACATATAAACTAATAAATACAATTTTTATCATTGCTCTCTTCTTTATAGTGAAAATCTTATAAGCCACTAACAAGGCTCTTGCTATAATACTAGCAAAAAAGGTTCCAAGGAAAGATTATGAGCTTAAAAGAACGTATTAGTACAGAGTTGAAAGAGGCTATGAAAGCCAAAGAAAACGCAAAACGCGACGCCCTAAGACTTTTGAGCAGCGCATTTAAACAAATAGAAGTAGATGAACGTAGAGAGCTTAGCGATGAAGATATTATCAAAATCATCCAAAAACAGATCAAGCAAAGAAACGATTCAATAGCGCAATACAGAGTTGCTGCTCGTGAAGACCTCATCGAAAAAGAGATGCTAGAAATCTCATTTTACGAGCCATACCTTCCAAAACAACTCAGTGATGAAGAACTCTCAACTGCTATCAAAAACATCATCACTCAAGTAGAAGCTTCAAGCATGAAAGATATCGGTAAAGTGATGGGAATGGCGAGCAAAGAACTCGCTGGCAAAGTAGATGGAAAACGCATCAACGAATGCGCAAAAGCTCTGCTTTCATAACGTCATAAATAGGTCTTACATGTAAGGCTTTTTTGTTTACATGTAAGGCTTTTTTGTTTACATGTAAGCCAATTCATTCATTTTACTAGCTAACTTGATAGGATTTTTACTCGCCGTATTTTAGTTTTTTCAGCGCTTCTTCGACATTATCTTGACGCATCAAAGACT
>JAVHOA010000049.1:0-15341 GCA_036169815.1 Sulfurimonadaceae bacterium | reverse complement strand
AAAATCCACTCTATAACTTCCATCTTCAAGCGTCAGATTACATGCACTAAACTCTGTTTTATTTGATTTTTTATAAAAATTTTCTGTAAGTTTTGCCTCAATCACCAGCAAAGTAGCATCAAGCCCTAAATATCTGTAAATCAAAGGAATCGCATATAAAAGTGCTGTAACTGTTGAAGAATAAGCAAAGCCAGGAAGCGCAACGATAAACTTATTCTCTTTTTGCGCAAGTAAAATATGCTGTCCTGGCTTAATATTGACACCTTTAAAAATCACTTGTGCTCCAAGGCGAGGGACAATGTCTTTGACAAAATCATAATCCCCAACACTCACACCTCCCGTAGAGATGACAATATCCGCGCAATGAAGCGCATTTTCAAAGCTCTCCATGATAGAAAGTTTGTCATCTTTGACGACACCTAGCTGCACGACGTCAGCTCCAGCCATCTTGACCATTGCTTCTACTGTATAGTTGTTTGAGCTTCTGATTTGTGATGAAGTTGTCGCTTCCTCGCCAAGATCTAAAATCTCACTGCCCGTTGAAAGGACTGCAACGCGAGGTTTGACAACAACTTTAACCATCACTCTGTTGAGCCCTGCAATCACACCAATCTCAGCAAATGAGAGTTTCGTTCCCTTTTTAACTAGAACCTCTGCGCTTTTGTAACTCTCCCCAATCGGTCTGACATTGGCACCAACGGGAACTTTTTTATCAATGACAATTTCATGCCCTTCAACACTGACATTTTCAATCTGTATGAGTGTGTCACTCCCCTCAGGCATCATCGATCCCGTAAAAGTTTTAATACAATATCCCGTTGTGACAACCCTAGTCTCTTCGCTTCCAGCAGGATTATCACCAAGGATTTCTAAGCGCTCAAACTCTTGATCTGCACCTATGATGGCGTATCCGTCCATCGCACTCGTAGCAAATGCGGGGGAAGACTCAGATGCCACAATGTCCTCATACAAGACACGTCCAAGTGCATCGGATAAGAAAACATTTTCAAAATGTAAGGCCCCTACATGTAAGAGATGTAACATATCTTGCGAGGTTTCATAAGAGATAAAACTCATTTTTTTGCTCCTAAAAGTCCACTTCCCACAATACAGGTTGAGCGCTCTTTTGCATAGATTTTTTTACCAGCGATAATATCATATTTCCAAATCGGTGCACTTGCTTTAAAATCCTCGACAAATTCATCAATAAGTACTAAGGCAACCCGTCTTTTTGGCGAAAATACTGCTGCAATATAAGAAGATTCATGCACCATCACATCACCCTTTGAGTGAGCCATCACAACCTTTGCACCTCTTTGGTGCGCTTTTTGTTCCCAAGCACAAAACCAACTTTTTAAGATGGGTTCATAAATATCAAAGCTTAAGCCCTCAATCCCATCTTCAGCCCGTACAGTTCCTACAAATGGGATGTAAGCGCCATAGTTGTTCAAAGATTCTTCTTCATACCAGCGTTTTAAAATCGTAGAAACATCGAGGGCTCCGTTATACAATTCCAACATTTTCACCCGCCACAAACTGGAGGTAAAAGAGAGATTTTATCTCCATCTTTTAAAACAATATCAAGAGATGCGACAAGCATATCATTGAGGGCAACAGCACTTGTTGCAATCCACTCTTGAAGTTCTGTATCTTGGTTTAAAATATCTGCAACATCCCTGAGTGTATGGGCTTCGATCTCAAGCGCTTCTCTTTGAATCGGACCTAAAAATTCAACTCTAACCATACTCAATCCTCTGAATTTTTTAAAGAAATTATAGCTAAAAATATTGCTATAATTCGTTACTGCTTGGCTTATAAGTAAGAGACCAGAAATAACTTCATAGCTAATAAAGGAAATTAGAAATTTGATTTTTGGAAAAATAGAGTATCTCAATCTTCTTCCTTTTCACGTTTTTATGAAACGTTTTCATAGATCTTCAAGAGAATCGATGAGTATGGAGTATAAAAAAAATGTTCCTGCCAAGGTCAACCTTCTTTTTCAAAAACATTTAGTTGATGCTGCCTTTATTTCCAGTATAAAAGCTAAAACATATAACTATGCACGCCTTGGAATTATTGCAAAGAAAGAGGTTCTCAGCGTGATTGTCATTCCAAATGATACGTTTAAAGAGGACATAGAATCTGCGACCTCAAATCTGCTTGCTTCGTTATTGGATTTAAAGGGTGAAGTGCTTATTGGAGATAAGGCGCTCAAATATTATTTGAGTGGCAAACCCTGTATCGACCTTGCGCAAGTTTGGAATGATCGCTACAAATCCCCTTTTGTTTTTGCACTTTTAAGCTACCACAAACATACGCAAGAAATTAAGAAAATTGAAAATGAATTTTCAAAAAAAAGAGTAAAAATTCCAAGATATCTTCTCCAACGTGCTTCTCAAAAAACAGATATTGCTGAAAATGATATTTTAAATTACCTTACGAAAATCTCCTACAAACTCGACAAAAAAGCATCTTTAGGACTCAAAAAATTCTACAGACTTGCACAATAAATAGTTGATTGTTTCATATAGTAGCTTTTTTTATTTTTATAAAAAAGGTTGATGTTACATATGGTAATTTTATCTCTTTTCTCTTTCTATCTTTTGTAATATGTTTCGTTTCTAACGAACTACTAGGTAAAATCTACAAACTAGTTAGAGGAGAAAAAATGACGACTTTTGAACAAGAATCTTTAGATTATCACAAGGCTCGCAATGAGTTTGAAGGTAATGGCAAAACAGGTACATTGATAACAAAACCATGTGACACAGTTGCAGAACTTTCTATGGCATATAGCCCAGGAGTTGCTTATCCGTGTTTAGAAATCGAAAAAGATATTAGCAAAGCTTACGATTATACAAATAAAGGCAATTTAGTTGCGATTATCTCTGATGGAACTGCTGTTTTGGGCTTAGGCGATATTGGTCACCTTGCAGGAAAACCTGTTATGGAGGGCAAATGTGTTTTATTCAAATCATTTGCACATGTTGATGCAGTTGATATCGAAATTAATAGCAAAGATACTGAAACTATTATTGCAACTGTTGCGGCAATTGCTGATACATTTGGTGGTATTAATCTAGAAGATATCAGCGCACCTCGCTGTTTTGAAATCGAAGACAGACTCAAAGAGATTTGTAAAATTCCTGTTTTTCATGATGACCAACATGGAACAGCGGTTATCACAACTGCAGGACTTATCAATGTGCTTGAAATGGGCGATAAAAAAGTTGAAGACCTGAAAGTTGTCGTTATTGGCGCGGGTGCAAGTGGGATTGCTTGTGCAAGAATGTACAAATCTCTTGGTGTTAAAAATATTACAATGCTTGATACAAAAGGCGTTATTCATTCAGGTAGAACTGACCTCACATCACAAAAACTTGAGTTTGCTTTTGAAACATCCGATCGCACGCCAGAAGATGCTGCAAAGGGTGCTGATATGATTTTAGGACTTTCAGGTCCAGAAAAAATCTCTCAAGATATGGTCCGCTCAATGGCTGCTAACCCTATTATTTTTGCTTGTGCAAATCCAACACCTGAGATTATGCCAGATTTAGCAAAAGCGGTAAGAGATGACCTTATTATCGGGACAGGTAGAAGTGATTTTGCAAACCAAGTCAACAACGTTCTTGGGTTTCCATTTATTTTTAGAGGCGCACTAGATGTACGCGCAACAAAAATTACTGAAAATATGAAAATGGCTGCTTCAAGAGCACTTGCAGCACTTGCAAAAGAGGAAGTTCCAGATTATGTTAAAAAAGCGCACAACAGAGAAGAGATGAGTTTTGGAAGAGAGTACATTATTCCATCACCATTTGATAAAAGGCTTTTAGTTTATGTATCATCAGCAGTAGCGCAAGCTGCGATTGAAGATGGTGTAGCAGGAATCAAAGATTTTGATTTAGAACTCTACAAAGCAAAACTTCAAAGAATGGCTGATAGCTCAAAATAATTGCTAAATATAAGAGCATTATGCTCTTATATTCTAGTTTAAAACTATATTACACCCATTTAAATCTTGCGAAAAACTGTATTTATACTGTCCATCAAGTTCTACAACCACTCGATAAAAATCATTATGATTTCCAACTTTAATTGATTTGACAATTCCATTTGAAAATAGCTTTGAAAATGAACTAAAACGATGGTCGGATTTGAAATCTACTACAATTCTATAGGGATTTACTATCATAAAGTTTCGTAAATATCTATCTTTTGTGCTGATTATAATTTTCTTTCCCCTAACAGAAAAGGATACAAACTTAGTGCTTGCCAGTTCTTTTGAGTCTGCCTTTATCTCTTTTTCGCTTGCTGCTACACTACTTATCATTGTATTGTTTACATTAGCTTGCGAGATTACAATTGGAAGATGCCAATCAATACTTTTATCAAGTGCGATTGATTTTCGCTCTGTTGACCCATCAAGATTAATATATTCAACGGATATCTCTTTTAAAAGCCGTGCGCTTGAAGGCAGAGATAGTGTTGCTTGCTTTAATGGTTCATGCTGTTGGGGTGAATTTGTAGTGACCGCCAAAGAGCGTTCATTCTCTTTGGGTGGAAAAAAGGGGTTTGTTCTTGCTTCTAGTGAAGAAAGAACAAAAATAAGAAATAAAATATTTTTCATTGAACATGCACTCCTCAATAGTACTCTCTAGCTATGTTACTCGGCGGTAATCTCTTTTAATTCAAAGTATTCTTTTTGTTTATTTGCATTTTGTTGTTTTAAAGTAACAATTTGTGATTTTAGATAATTATCATAATCATCTAATTTCATATAAACTTGCAAAGAGTTCGTTCCGTACAGCAAACTTCCAATATAAATACCAGAAATTAAAACAATACAAAACGCTATGATAAATTTCCCAAGAGTCAAACCAAAATACTTCTCAGTTATGGATTGAGACTGATCTATTTCATCATATAATTCATCTTGATTCAAAAGGTAATCCTATAAACTTTCATACTTGAATGAAAACTCCCTCAAGCTTATTTAAAGAGCTGTGAACCTATGTATTCACTATACACTATTTCATTTTCTATCTCTAAGAGACGGTTGTATTTTGCTGTTCTCTCACCACGAGCAGTTGAACCTGTTTTGATTTCTCCACAGTTAAGTGCAACTGCAAAATCAGCAATAAACGCATCTTCACTCTCGCCAGAACGGTGGCTCATAATGCATTTGTAGCCATTTCTTTGTGCAAGGCGAACTGTGAGCATAGTCTCGCTTACTGTTCCAATTTGGTTTGGTTTAATCAAAATCGCATTTGCAATCTCTTTTTGAATTCCTTCATTTAATATAGCCGCATTTGTAACAAAAAGATCATCGCCAACCAATTGAATTTTATGACCCAATTTTTCTGTTAATATTTTCCATCCATCCCAATCATCTTCACTAAGTCCATCTTCAATTGAAACAATAGGGTATTTTGAGCAAAGATCAACATAATAATCTACGAGTTGCTCCGATGTGACCGTACGTTTTTCAGAATCTAAACGGTAGCCACCATCAACTACAAGCTCAGACGCAGCGACATCTAGTGCGATCGCGATATCTTTTCCAGCAACATAGCCAGCTTTTTCAATCGCTTCCATAATGACTTGAATAGGCTCTTCATTAGAAGAGAGATCTGGTGCAAAACCGCCCTCATCACCCAGTGCAGTATTGTGTTTTTTTGCTTTTAAAATTGCTTTGAGATTGTGATACACTTCAGCAGAAGCCTGAAGCGCATCAGCAAAATTTTCAAAACCTATTGGCATAACCATATATTCTTGAAAATCTACCGAGTTATCCGCATGGCTTCCACCATTGATAATATTAAGCATCGGTGTTGGCATAACCATAGCATTTGCACCGCCCAAATAGCGATACAATGGCATTTTTAAACTTTGTGCTGCTGCGCGAGCTACAGCCATAGAAATCCCAAGAACAGCATTTGCTCCCATGCTACCATAGTGAGCAGTACCGTCAATCTCTTTCATCGTTGCATCTATCATAGCTTGGTTAAATGGACTCATTCCGATGAGCGCATCTGCAAGATGTGTATTGACATTTTCAATCGCTTTTAAAACACCTTTGCCCATATAACGGCTTCCACCATCACGAAGCTCTAGCGCTTCACGTTTCCCTGTGCTTGCGCCAGATGGCACAATTGCACTCGCTACTGTTCCATCACTCAACTCAACTGTTGTTTTTACTGTTGGATTGCCACGTGAATCCATTACTTCAATTGCATTTATACTGTCTATAAAAATCATTCTTCCAAATCTCCTTCATCTATGTCTGATACATCCATGGTCATAAGCGTGCTCATTCCCATAGCGCTTTTAATCTTGTCTTCAACCTCTTTTGCTAATGCTGGGTCATCTTTGAACTTTTGTTTCGCATTCTCACGACCCTGTCCAAGTTTTGTATCTTCATACGAGAACCAAGCACCGCTTTTATCAACGATGTCAAGCTTAACACCATAATCAACAAGCTCACCCTCTTTTGAAATTCCCTCTCCAAACATAATATCGAATTCTGCTTGACGGAATGGAGGAGCTACTTTGTTTTTAATCACTTTTGCTTTGACACGATTACCAATTTGACTTTCGCCTTGTTTAAGTGAAGCGATGCGTCTTACATCAATACGCACTGAAGCATAAAATTTAAGTGCATTTCCACCTGTTGTTGTTTCAGGTGAGCCATATCCCATCATCCCAATTTTCATACGAATCTGGTTGATAAAGATGACCGTACAGTTCATTTTATGTAAAATACCTGTGAGCTTGCGAAGTGCTTTTGACATCAAACGTGCCTGAACACCGACGTTTTGGTCAGACATCTCACCCTCAATCTCAGATTTTGGAGTTAGTGCTGCAACTGAATCGATAACTACAAGATCAACCGCACCACTTCGTGCAATTGTTTCAACGATATCAAGAGCTTGTTCCCCATAATCAGGTTGAGAAACAAGAAGATTGTCAATATCCACACCAAGATTTTTTGCATAAATCACATCAAGTGCATGTTCGGCATCAATAAATGCACACACACCGCCTGTTTTTTGGCATTCTGCTGTGATTTGAAGCGCTAAAGTTGTTTTTCCAGAACTCTCTGGTCCGTAGATTTCAATCACACGCCCTTGTGGTACTCCACCAATTCCAAGAGCCAAGTCAAGTCCAAGAGAACCTGTACTAATGGCTTGAATTGGTTCAAACTCTTTATCTCCAAGGCGCATTAAAGTACCCTTGCCAAATGTTTTATCTATCTGTTTTAACGCTAAGTCTAATGATTTTTGTTTGTTTGCATCCATTTTATTACTCACTTTTTGGGCTTTGCCAGAAATTTATTAGACTAATCATATTTCATGTTGCAATCTATTTGAATAAATATTGCATTTTGTCATATAATCGCTTACATGTACGCATTACACATAAAATAATGTGTAATTTTAGCGTTATTTGGTTAAAATAAAATTGATTTATTTACTATATGGATATAACTTTGAAAAAAATACTTATTGCTCATTCGCCCGATGCTGATGATATATTTATGTACTATGCGATTCAATTTGGTTGGGTTGGTTTACAAGATGTTACATTTCTCAATATCGCACTTGATATAGAGTCGCTCAATGTTGCGGCTTTGAGTGGAACGTACGATATTGCGGCGATTAGTTTTGCTCTGTATCCGCACATCAAAGAAGAGTATGCGCCTTTACGTACGGCTGTTAGTTTTGGAGAGGGATATGGCCCAAAACTGGTAAAAATGAAAGGTGCCAAACTCAAAAAAAATTTTAAAGTTGCACTCAGCGGACAATACACAACAAATGCTATGCTTTTTCGCATCGCCTATCCTGAAGCGCGCGTGACGTATATGAATTTTTTAGAGATTGAAGAGGCTGTTTTAAGTGGCAAGGTCGATGCTGGAGTGCTTATCCATGAAAGTATTTTGACCTATTCGCAGGAGCTTGAAACACACCGTGAACTCTGGGATATTTGGCAAGAGTTAGCAGGAAAAGAACTTCCACTTCCCCTTGGTGGCATGGCACTTCGTAGATCCATCCCTTTAAATCAAGCCATAGCATATGAAAAAACACTTACTAAAGCGGTTGATGTCGCACGTTTGCATAAAGAGAGACTCTCAAAAATGCTTATCGAGCGTGACCTTGTGCGTGTTGATGCGCCGACTCTGTCAAAATATTTGGAGCTTTATGCCAATGATGATTCAGTTTGTATGAGTCCACTCCAACTCAAAGCTGTCAATAAACTCTATGAGATAGGCTTTACCCATGGATTTTATGACACCCTTGTTAAAATAGAGGATTATCTTATTCCGACACAGTATGAAAGTCTGAGAAACTCCTAATGGACTCACAACTTATCGCACTTGGGGTGCAAACTTTTAAGATTGCACTACTGCTCTCTTTGCCAAGTTTGCTTGTTGGGATGCTCATTGGTTTGGCTGTGAGTATTTTTCAGGCGACTACCTCCATCAATGAAGCCACACTTTCCTTTATTCCAAAAATTGTCGGCATTATTGTAGTTATTATTTTAACAATGCCGTGGATGATGAGTGAAACCGTCGATTTTGCCACAGAAGTCTTTAATATGATTCCAACATTTGTGCAGTAATTATGAAAAAAACTATCAATTTTAAGCGTTTTAGCTCCATAAAAGTAGGTCAAGAGGTCGATGTTTTTATGATTGAAGATTTTGAATATCCAAAAGATCATTATCTTCTTGGAGGCTCTAACAATGTCCTCATCGGCACCAACCCTCCGCCACTGATGATGCTGAGCAAAAAGTATGATTATATAAAAATCCAAGATAACAAGCTCATCATCGGAGCAGCGACACCAAGTGGAAAAATTGTCTCTTTTTGTAAAAAAAACAATATTGCAAACTTTGAGTTTGTCTCAAAACTCCCTGGAACTTTGGGTGGAATGCTCAAAATGAATGCGGGTCTTAAAGAGTTTGAAATCTTTAACAATCTCGCTTCAATCCTTACATGTAAGGGTGAAATTTTAAAAGATGAGATTACTTATGGGTACCGATTTACCACCATTGAAGATGTCATTTTTGAAGCTGCATTTCATCTTGAAAGTGGATTTAGCGACGAAAGAATGGAGTTTTTTAAAAATATGCGATCCAATCAACCCAAAGAATCAAGCGCAGGAAGCTGTTTTAAAAACCCAGTAGGAGATTATGCAGGACGTTTGATTGAGGCGGTTGGATTAAAGGGAAAAAGGGTTGGAGATATGGAGTTTAGCTCTGTGCATGCCAACTTTTTAGTCAATCACGGTGATGGAAAGTTTGAAGATGCCATGGAGCTTATCCATCTCGTTGAGCAAAGAGTCAAAGAGGAGTTTGGCATCAAGTTGCAACGTGAAATTATTATCGTCGATACCGCTTACATCTAATTTTATGCACCTTAAAGTTTGTTAGATTTCCTTTGATAACGCCCTATCAAGTCTCACAAATGTGTAGCCTTTTTTTTGCAAACGCTCTACAATGCGAGGCAAGGCTTTGGGTGTCGCATAGCCGCGTCCATTGATATGAAAAATCAAAATATTCCCTGCTTTTGCATTTTGTAAAACTCCCTTGACTAAGCGCGGCGCATCGATGTGTTTGTCTGGATCTCCGCTTGCAAAACTCCAATGCACCACTTTGTAACCCATCGCTTCGACTGTTTTTAGTGTCGCTTCATCATAGTTTCCAGCGGGAAATCTAAAATATTTTGTTCGCACATTGAGCATTTTATACAGGAGTGCCTCTGTTGATGCAATCTCCTCTTGGAATGCCGTTGCATTGAGATTTTCCATGTGAGAAAAATGATGATTTGAGTGGTTTTCTATCTCTAAAAATGGGTATTTTTGTACTATCTCTTGGAGTTTTTCGCTATTTCTCAACGCAAATTTTGTACTTACAAAAATGGTCGCAGGGATGTGATGCTCTATGAGATATCCTAAAATAACAGGATCAAAAAAAGAGGGTGTTTTGGTTTCACATGCATCAAAGGTAAGCGCAATCTCTTTTTTTCCATGCGAATGAAAAGAGGTGATTACCTCTGCACCAAGAGAGGATGCAAAGAGGAATAAAAGTGTAAAGAAAAATGGTTTTGCCACTCCTTAAAATCTTACCATTAAACCAGCATAGATGCCTGAAAAATCGATATCTGTTTTAATATCTACGCTTGATTCATCGATTTTGATTTTTTGAACTCTGTATCCTACTTCAAGCGCTGGCTGGATGATTGGAAAAGAGGTAAAAGTGTAATCCACTTTTGCTCTTGCATCTGAAAATGTTGAACTGCCATTGCTAATATACTTTGCATCAGCTTCTAAACCTATTCCCGTTGCTGGAATCTGTACTCTAGCTCTCACGTATCCCATTGGAATTGGCAAGGTTTTTTTGTACTCATACGCCGCAGCGGCTACTTTGTAATTAAAATCTACAAGTTTGACATCAACACCTACATCTACAGTCGTCCAAAATGTGTTATCTAAGATATTGTAGTATGGAATCACGTCGATTTGTTGCATATCGAGGGTACTTTTACTTGAACCTACTGCCACACTTCCCCACGTTCCAATTGCCGTTCCATCAGAAGCGATATTGACATATTCCAAACGGAGATTTGGCACCACTGGAATTGGGTGTTTGACAAGTGCCCACACATACGCGGAGGTACCTTGCGATTCTTTCATCGTATTTGTACCGCCAGCTGCACCGACATTGTAGTTTGCAGAACCGCTTGGTGTTTGCATCCAAGCTCCCGCACCCATTTCAACTCTTGCGATATCCGCATATGAACTGCTCGCCATCAAGGCACTAAAAGTTAGGACAGATAATATTTTTTTCATAGGAATCCCTTTGTTGTTATATAAAAGTAGTGTAACGTAGAAATCTTTAAAAAAGCTCAGAGCAAGGCAGGCTCTGAGCTAAGGAGGAGGAGGTTTTTTCTTGGGTTGGAGAAAAAGTTATTTGACAGCGTTCAAAGCAGCGTCGTAGTTTGGCTCTTCAGTGATCTCAGGAACGATCTCTTTGTAAGTCACAACACCCTCAGCATCAACAGCAAAAATTGCACGGCAAGTCACACCAGCAAGTGCACCATCAGCAATCAAAACACCATAAGCGTTTGCGAAATCTTTGTTTCTAAAATCAGATGCAACAGTTAAGTTACAGATACCTTCAGCTGAACAAAAACGTCCCGCAGCAAATGGAAGGTCCATAGAAACAACAGTTGTTTTAACACCCTCTAAAGAAGCCGCTTTTGCATTAAACTGGCGAGTTTCAGTCGCACAAACACCAGTATCTAGGGATGGAACAACGATAATAAGTTGTTTTACGCCTTGCGCGCCACCAACGACTACATCTGAGAGACCCTCTGAGTTTACAACTGTGATTTCTGGTGCTTTATCACCGACATTCACTTCATTTCCAGCAAGATTTACTGTGTTTCCTTTTAGCATTGTTGTTGCCATTTTGGCTCCTTTGTGTTCAAATTTTATAGCGCAAGTTTACTTAAATCGGATAATTATTGTCTTAATTAGTCAATATCAGTTTTAGCATAAGTTTCAATTAAGGGTAACTCTAAAGCTCACTTCTTGAGCTTACATGTAAAGCATCGTGGGGTGTAAACATCTTTGCACCATACATCTCCACCGCTACTCTTCCTATCATCGCTGCATTATCGGAACAATACTGCAACTGCGAGAGTAAAAGTGGCGCCCTATAAGGGGCTAAAAGTGCCTCAATCTGTGCTCTTAGGTAAAGGTTCGCACTCGCTCCACCGACAATTGCAAAATTTTTTGGCGGATTTGTTTTAAAATATTTTTTTAGCTTCATAATCAGATGCGCAACAGCAATATGTTCAAAAGAAGCGGCAATATCTTTGTAATCTTCCTCTTTTGCATCAAGCACAGCAAGTCTTACTGCATTTTTAAGACCCGAATAACTAAAAGCAATGAGTGGCGACTGGTGTAGTGGAATGGTAAAAGGGTATCTTTTTCTATCTCCCTCTTTTGCCAGCTTCTCGATTTGCGGACCCCCTGGATAGCCAAGATGCATCATCTTTGCCACTTTGTCAAAACTCTCCCCAAAACTGTCATCTCCTGTGGTCGCTACCACTTGCATCTCTTCAAAACTTTTTGCCTCTATCACTTGCGTATGACCGCCGGAGACTAGCAATACAGTCAAAGGAAAAGTGCTCTCTTTTTCTATAAAAAGTGAGTAAATATGCCCCTTTAAGTGGTGCACTCCAATGATGGGAATTTTCAAAGCGATACTCACGGCCTTTGCCATTGTCACGCCTTCCACAAGCGTGACAGCAAGCCCTGGAGTTATCGTTACCGCGACCGCTTTGAGCTGGCTAAAGTAGGGTTTACAAAGTTCTAAGATGCGAGGAAGTGCCTCCGCATGGAGCCGTGAAGCCAGCTCAGGCACAACGCCGCCATACACAGAGTGATCTACTTCTTGGGATATTTTTTTATGAAAAAGAAGCTTACATGTAGCAATCTGGGTAATCGCAATTGCGCTATCGTCACAGGAGCTCTCAATACTTAAAATCACACTTGTTCCTTTTCATAAATAAAGTTTTCCATTAAGATCTTATCAATTTCAACTATACAATCCGTTCCATTCCTATATTGTGCATAAAAATATAAAATTCTATCTATTATTTCTTTATCTAAAAGGCTCAAATCCAACATCATGGCCTTATTTAAATCATTTGGCTCAAATTTTTGTAATCCATTTCCATACTCTCTGCTGTTGTCGGAAAAAATCAATTTGGCAGTATCTGTTAATAAATACGCAAACAATAAATCACTATCTATTTTAGGAAATAAATTAGCCTCATTTAAATAAACGCAATGAAATGAAGTTAAATTAGAAATATTTGCTTCATTTCTGATAAATCGTAACCCCGTTCTATTAAATACAGAAACCCAAATTGATGCTGGCAGTCTATTTTCCAAGCGATACCAAATCTTTCTACTTGATGTTAAATACTTTTTATTTATTTCTTTGTTTTCACCCTTTTGGATGTAGGATAAAACATTTTTATCATTTAGATTATAAGCATTAAAAAGAAAAACTGATTTATCATTTTGTTTCAATTTTTCAAAATCATCTATAGTAAAAAAAGATGTTTTTGCATCTTTAGCACTACAAATGCAAGGTAATAAATATTGCTCATCAATATTATATTCTTTAGCTTTTGAGATATTGAAAGTAAAATATCCATTTGAACCTGTTGCAATTCCACGAACTACTTTCGCATAAGTTGAAAAGGGTACAAGATTTTTGAACTTGATGCTATTTTGTTTTTGATAATAAGCTTTCCATTTAATTTCAGGATTTAATTCGGAAAAATTATAGATTTGCTTCGTATCTGAAAAATTTGGATATTTTACAATTAAATCATCAATTTTATACAAATCTCTTACTGATTGAATATTGATAAATTGCACTTTTTCTGTTAAATTATCATTCGCACAAAATACAATCGATGCAGTTGTTAAAGCATCATCAAATACATTTTCTTCAAAGTCAATCACAATAATATGTCTTAATGTTTTGCTTTTTATTAAATATTTTTTGACTAGCTTACCGTAGTCAGAATTTAAAAATTCAGACGGAATGATATAGGCACATCGCCCATTTTCACTTAACTGGTGAATTGATTTTAATAAAAATAGAGTATATAAATTTGTAAAACCATTGAACTTACATTTTAAATTTGTCTCAATCTCTTTTAAAATATTTTTATTATCATAATCGTGAAATTTAAAATAAGGCGGATTACAAATAATACCATCATATTTATTTTTCCAATCATTGTACATATAATCTTGTAGTAAAATATTTATATTTTTTGTATCTTCAAAGTGGTTTTTTGCATTATCAAATATTGTTTCGTCAATCTCAAATCCTTTAATTTGAACATCTTTTTTATGATTCAAAATCGCTCTTGAAAAGACACCAAGTCCAAAAGCAGGTTCGAGAATATTTTTTAATTGCTTATTACCTAAAATCCATTTTGCCATTAAATCTGCAACTGAAAAAGGTGTAAAAAATTGTGCAAATTTTTTACGATGTTCTATCGAAATAGATTTTGAATACTCATTTTCAATAGAATTATTAATGATATTTTTTTTCATAACTATTCATTAAATTTTCGTTTCTTCTATGCCTAAAATAGTTCGTAAATTACCTAAATCAAGATAAGCTGAACCTCCTTTAAATGTTACATAAAATAAAAGTCGTCCTCTATCCATCTCCTTTCTAATACTTTCATGTGTTGGTTCATCAACTTTTGAAGTTACAGGGGTTCCAGCTTCTGAATTAATTTTTATAGTTGTTTTATTTTGATTTTTGATGTCTTTTTCAACCGAAAATATTACACCTTCATTATCAGAATCTGATACAATTTTCAAAATTTCTTCAAATGAAATTCCATAAACCTTGTCAAAAAATACTTGAAAATAAAAATGTGGTACATTAAATGTCTCAATCCATTTGTAAACAACTTTAATATCTTCAACTTTTGGAGTTATTGAAAGATAATCTCTTTTTTGAATCTCTTTTAATGCTGTTTTTAATTTTCTAAAAAGTTCTTTTAATTGAATTAATTTTTCCGAAGAGCTCCAACTTGGTGTTCTAAAGCTTGTTACATCCAATGTCTCTTTTGTGATACCTTTTAACAATCCGATATAACTTTTTCTTGCAGGATTTTCTAATAAATCTAAAAAATTATCAAGAATTTCTTGTTTTGTATTTAATGCTATTGTTGTGAATTTTTCAGTTCTTAATCGCATTGCTTCATCATATTTATCAATCAAAAATGCACTTGAACGCACTTCAATCCCAGCTATTGCTTTTTTTACATAGTCTGTAATTTCTTCATGTGGAACCTGACTAATATCAAAACCAAGCTTATCATCAAAATCATCTTGACTAAAAATCAATAAATCAGGTCTTTTTCCAATAGTATCAAGCTCATTTTGAAACTCTTGATAAAATGTATCAAACCCATCTTCTCCAGCTACTTTGTCATCAGATTTTCCATATTTAACTGCAACCAAATTAGTGAAATTTTCATTAATTGCTCTTGTAATAAGATTTTCAGCCCAATCTCCTTGTTCTTTATTGGTAATGAAATTTGAAGATGCTTGTGTCGGTGTTCTTGCTTGATCCCTTGGCTGGGAAAAATCAACTAATTCAACAGGTACTTTTTTTATTAATTCTCTAATATTATTATAATATTTCATAATTATTTCCTTGTTCTATACTTAATATCACACTTGTTCCTTTTTTACCATCTCAACTATCGCATCCCACTCGCAAAATCC
>JAVHOA010000048.1:0-16052 GCA_036169815.1 Sulfurimonadaceae bacterium | reverse complement strand
AAGATAAGAAAGAATCTGATTATGACTCGCTTTTACTCTTTTATCAGACTTTAGAATCTCTTTAATATGCTCATATTTAAAAAGAATTTCTTTGGTTTTGACTGTTGGTTTTTGCGCCAAATAGCCTTGTACAAAATGGCAACCAAGTTCCTTACATGTAAGCAACTCTTCTTTTGTTTCCACACCTTCTGCGACGACCTTTATGCCAAACTGTATTGCCAAATTGACAATATTACGGACTAAAAGTTTTTTCTTTAAATTTGTCTCAATTGTGCTTAGAAAAAATCTATCGATCTTGATAATCTCTGGGGTGCTTTCATAGAGCAGTTTATATCCAGAATGCCCCACACCAAAGTCATCGATGCCGATACAAAAATCCTCATCTTGGTAGTGTTTGAGCACAGTTGAAATATCGCACTCTTGAGAAACCTCGTAGCGCTCAGAAATCTCAAAACAGAGATTATCTTTGGAAATATTGAACTTTTCAAGTAGTTTTATCGTGTTGCCGTGTGAGAAATTTGGTATCTCAAAAAGACGGTTATCGAGGTTATAAAAAAGTTTTATCTTCTCATAATTTTCTATTGTTGTAAATTTTTTAAAAGCTTTTTCTCGCAGTTGAATGTCAAAAGGATAGAGCAATCCTTCTTTATAAACTGTATCAAAAAGTGAAAAAATGGATAAAAATCCCACATCTTCCACATTGCGTAAAAGTGCTTCTACGGCATAGAGTTTACCTGTATTGATGTTGAGAATAGGCTGAAATGCGATATCTAAAACTTGTAATCTCTCAAGCCATATCTGTGTGAGTTGTGTTTGCATGGATAAAAATATAGGAGGATATTATTGCGCAATGGTTACAAGCAAAACAACTGCGTTTGCAAGCAGTTTTGCTCTTTAGAGTTGAAGCCATTTTTTGGCTATTTGCCGCAAAGCTTCAGGATTTTCTGAAGCAAAAAACTTCATCTGCGGATTTGCATAGCGCGCAGTAAAATCAAACTCTTTTTCCAGATACTGTGCGATGGCATCACCCGAGTGAATCAACTGGCAACGTGGGCCAAAATAGTTTTGCAAAGCAGGAGCAATAAGAGGAAAATGGGTACATCCAAGGATGAGCGCATCAGGTGGAGTCATGCCATCAAAATAGAGTTTAAATGTCGCTTCAAGTATCTCGCCCTCATAAATCTCCTCTTCAACAAGAGGGACAAAAAGAGAGGTCGCTTTTGCGTCTAAGTTGGTATATCCAAGGGCGTTGAGTTCATGTTCATACGACTTAGAGTTTACAGTGGCTTTGGTGGCGATGATAAAGATATTTGCATCCTTACATGTAAGGGCATTTTGCGCGGCAAGAGCACCCGCTTCTATCACGCCTACAACGGGACAACTTGCCGTTTCTCGCATCTCGTTCAAAGCATAGGCACTCACCGTGTTACAGGCAACGACGATTAAGTCAAGCTCAAAATTTTTAAAAAACTCAACCGCCTCGATGGCATAGCGAATAATCGTATTTTTGTCTTTGACCCCATAAGGTACACGCGCCGTGTCACCAAAGTAAATAATCTCTTCAAAAAATTGGTGTTCTAAAAGCGACTTAACAACCGTCAATCCACCGATTCCGCTATCAAAAACACCTACTTTCATTATTGGTTATTCATACTTTCTAAAAATTCTGCATTTGTTTTGCTTTTCATCATTGTGGTGTAAAGGAAACGAAGCGCTTCAACTTCATCATCTTGTTTATGCAACATTGAGCGCAGAATAAACACTTTCTGTAAAATCTCCGGAGAGATAAGAAGTTCCTCTTTACGAGTCCCTGATTTTAAAATATCAATCGCTGGATAGATACGGCGTTCAGAGATTTTACGGCTGAGCACTAACTCCGAGTTCCCCGTGCCTTTAAACTCTTCAAAAATGACCTCATCCATTTTAGAACCCGTCTCAACAAGTGCTGTGGCGATGATTGTCAAACTTCCGCCATTTTCAATGTTTCGAGCCGCTCCAAAAAAGCGTTTTGGTTTATGAAGTGCATTGGCATCCACCCCGCCTGAGAGCACTTTTCCACTCGATGGCGTGACGGTATTGTACGCACGAGCAAGACGGGTGATAGAGTCAAGCAAGATAACAACGTTATGCCCAAGTTCCACGCGACGTTTTGCACGCTCAATCACCATTTCAGCGACTTTAACGTGGTTTTTTGCTGGCATATCAAATGTTGAGCTATACACTTCACCGCGTACGCTTCGCTCCATGTCAGTGACCTCTTCAGGTCGTTCATCAACAAGCAAAACCATCAAATCCATATCTGCATGATTATGCGTAATCCCATTTGCAATCTCTTTTAAAAGCTCCGTCTTCCCCGTTCTTGGAGGTGCGACGACAAGCCCACGTTGCCCACAACCAATAGGCGCGAAGAGATCCATCATACGGCCCGTGAGTTTGTTTGCTTGGTACTCTAACTTAATCTGACTTGTTGCATAGATTGGTGTGAGGTTTTCAAAAAGAGGACGTTTTTTGCTCTCTTCTGGCGGAAGGTAGTTGATTGCTTCGATTTTAAGAAGTGCATAGTAGCGTTCTTGCTCTTTTGGAGGACGCACTTGCCCTGTAACACTGTCACCGTTACGCAGCGCAAAGCGTTTGATTTGTGTGCTTGAAACATAGGCATCATGCACGCTGTCCCCAAAATCTTTATCGATGGTACGTAAAAAGCCGTATCCATCTTGCATCACTTCAAGTATTCCCGTAAAAAGGATAAAACCACCCTGCTCTACTTGTGCTTTAAGAATCTCAAAAATAATATCTTGACGGATGAGTTCATTTGGATTTTCAACAGCGAGTTCATTTGCAATGAGGACGAGTTCGGCGGTGTTTTTTGTTCTGAGTTCTTCTATCTTGTGGCCAGTTACAGGCGTATGCGTTCTATTTTTCGCAGTTTTTTTGTTTGGTGTTGGAGTTTGTTCAGCCATTAATTGCTTCACCTTGTTTGAGTTGGATTTGTTATGAACATGAAAGATTTATGTAGATTTTGAAGTTTTATTTGAAACTTTTTAGTGGCGGTATTTTACCCGTATTTATGTTATTATGTCAAGAATTTCCACTATTTAAGGTCCAAACTATGAAAAATAGCTTCTATTTTGACACAAAAGCAAATGAAAATATTTTAGAATTAATCAAATCCGAAAGAGAAACAATCGGCTTTTATGAGCTCTGCCATCAAGATCTTTCTGTCTATGAAACCTACGCAAAAACCGTTGCTGCAAAAGATATTGTTGTTGTTGGCATTGGCGGAAGTGCACTTGGAACATCTGCTATTTATAAATTTTTAAAATACACACACCAATTTTCTAAAAAACTCCATATCATAGAGACCACCGATCCGCTCGTTATCTGTGATGAGATGGAAAATATCAATCTTGCAAATGCGCATTTTTGTATCATCTCCAAATCTGGAACAACCGTTGAGACCATCTCTGCATATAAATATATCGCTTCAATCGTAGCAATCAATAGCACAAACTGTACAATCATCACCGATGAGGGTTCACTTTTAGAAAAACACGCACTCCACAATGCAATCAAAGTCTTTCATATTCCCCAAAATGTCGGTGGGCGTTTTTCTGTTTTAAGCGCTGTTGGATTGGTTCCTTTGGCGATGATTGGTGTAGATATCAACGCTCTTTTAGCGGGTGCTAAAAATATTTATGACTCCTTTTTTAACCAACAAGGCTACGACACCTCTTTACTCAAAAAAGCAAGCTACTACGCACAAACTGCCAATACCTACAACATAAACTGTCTCTTTAGCTACTCTGAAGTGTTTCGGGAGTTCAATGCATGGTATGTGCAACTTTGGGGTGAGAGTTTAGGAAAAAAACAGCTCCATTCGCAGTTACATGTAGGGCTTACTCCCGTTGGACTCATTGGACCCACAGACCAGCACTCATTTTTACAGCTTATCGTCGATGGAAAGCGCGACAAAAGTGTCACTGTTATCAAGATAGATAATTTTGAAAATACTTTGACTATTCCAAACAACTCATTAAAATATCTAGAGTCTCTTGATCTACTCAATGGCTATAAATTTTCAGAGATTATCAATATGCAAGCAGACTCCATTGTAGAGTCGCTGCTCTCATTGGAACATATTCCACTCGACGTTATCGTTATTTCACATGTAGATGCCCACGCCATTGGTGAGCTAATCTACTACTATGAGCTTTTAACAGCGCTTGTGGCTCGTATGCTCGACATCAACGCCTATGACCAACCCGGCGTTGAAATGGGCAAAATCATCCTCAAAGAGAAACTAAATAAAAAAGAAGACTAGCGCTCTTTTGCAAAGATAAAGGAGTTAAATCCATCTTTGTATTCATAGGCTAACACTTGTTTGTGCGCTTTGAGTATGGAGTCCACAAGATAGAGTCCAAGACCAAAACTATTTTGAGAAGATGACTCTTTTGTGAAGGGTTCTATGTAGTAACTCAGCGGATATTTGAGCCGCTTACCCTGACTCATAAAGCGAAGTTCCCCTCCAATAGCCACAATTTTAATATGCTTATCTGGCGAATATTTCATGGCATTATCTATCATATTTTTAATCGCTGTTGTATAGAGTCTATAAGAAACAGACATCTTCACCGAACTTTGCACATCTACTTCTATATGTTCAGGCTCGACCATCGACATATCGATGGCACCATCAATAATATCAACGATTCTAAACTCTACAAACTCTTTTTTATGGGTCAATGAAGTCACCTCTTCTATTAAAGCAAAATCATTGACTAAAGCTTCCAAACGTCCAAAAATAGAGCTAAAACGATCACGCTGTTTTTGAGACTCAAGCATCTGCGTTGCAATGGTTCCTTTGGCGATGGGAGTTTTGAGTTCATGCATGATATTGCGCAAAAAGAGCGTTCTAGCTGAGAGCATTGTGTTGATTTTGAGTCGTGCGGTTTCAAGCTCATTGGCAATAACGGCTATTTCATCACTGCCTTTGGCTCGAAAGGAAACATTGAGATTACCTGCACCAAAAAGGGCAATACGTTGGTATAAACGGATCAAAGGGCGTAATCTTTGCAATATAAGTAAAAAAGAGATAATAATAATCGAGACAATAGTCGCGTAGTTAGTAAGAAGATTCCATGGTTTATAGGGTTTGAGTGTTGTATCTAAAACCATTACAGAACCTATATTGGTGCGAATATAAAAGTAAATTGCGTTTTGGTACTGTAGCATCATCGTATGCATGGAAGTAACAGGCATAGTCATGGCGTAACTGTTTTCATCAATCTCCTCTTGAGGATTGATTTTATTCTCCTCTTTGAGAATTTTTGCGTGTTGCAAAATAGTATATACATCTTTATCTGGGATGGTTGTCATATTGTAAATAGCAAGATTTGCATCAAAAATAACGTTTGAGCCTTGATCTTGCTGGTATTCATGCACAAGTTGTGTGATAATAGAGTGCTTCATAAAGATATTATTGACATATCTTGCGTAGTTGATTTGATAAAATTGCCAAAAAATAGTGCTCACGCTAAAAAGTGTCACAAAAAGCGCAAAAAGTATGGTGA
Organism: Sulfurimonadaceae bacterium; assembly: GCA_036169815.1. Taxonomy (GTDB): domain Bacteria; phylum Campylobacterota; class Campylobacteria; order Campylobacterales; family Sulfurimonadaceae; genus Hydrocurvibacter. The sequence continues at coordinate 10,482 of JAVHOA010000048.1, read as the reverse complement.
GTAAAACTGCGTGGCGCTTCATTTTAAGAGCTTATATCCCACGCCTCTGACTGATTCTATAAGCGACTTATCTCCGAGTTTATTTCTTATGCGCCCGACCATCACGTCGATGCTTTTATTTGAGGAATCTTCGTTGATTGCATTGACATTATGGATAAGATCCTCACGCGAGACGACATTGCCCTGCTTTGAAACCATATACGACAAAATCCCATACTCTGCATTTGTAAGATCAAGCGCACGCCCTTTATAGTGGATTTGCATCGAAGAGGTATCACATTTATAGTCGCTTTTCATCTCATCTTTTTGCGACACTTTGGCTTCATATCTGCGCAGCACAGAGTGAATACGTGCTTCTAATTCACGCGGGTCATAGGGTTTTGGCAAGTAATCATCTGCGCCAAGCTCCAACGCTGCAACTTTATCGGTAACATCGCTTCTTGCAGAAGAGATAATGATGGGAATATCTTGACGTTCACGGATTGCTTCGCATACTTCCAAACCATCCATTCCAGGAAGTGTGAGGTCTAAGATTACCAAATCAAAAGGTTCTAGTTTTAAAATACTTACCGCTTTGAAAGGATCATCCTCGGTAACTACTTTAAAATCAAACTGTTCGAGATATTCTGTGAGTATCTCTGCTAATTCCAAATCATCTTCTATCATAAGTATTTTATTCATACCGATACTCTAACGCATTTCTCTTAATATTTAGATAATGGTTCTTGATTTTTATGATAATAGTTATCATAATTAATGCTCTTTTAAGTTGATAATGAATATCATTACTTAATTAAAAAAAGGAATTTTTCTTGAAAGTTCGTATTATTGTTTTACCACTAAGTTACTTCTCTTCCTATCTTTTTGCGCAAACGCAACTGGATGAGAGTTTATCTAGTGGAGTTTTTACAGCACAGCTAGCCACAACAACCATATCGCAGCGCTTTGATAATTCCCAAACTCCAAACAACTATGCAACAGCCCTAGGCGGGCAGTTGAAGTATGAAACCGCTTCGTTTGCGGGTTTCTCTGCGGCGGCAGCTTTTTACACCTCGCAAGATATCTCTTTTGCAACTGGAGAGGTCAAAAAAGGGGAACAAAATAGCGAGCTTTCCTCCACAAAGGGCAACTATACGCAGCTTGCAGAAACCTATCTCGACTATCAATATAAAGATTTCAACCTGCGTACAGGACGCCAAGTATTTGACTCACCCTTTGCAGACAGTGATCCTATTCGCATGGTGCAAAATACATTTGAAGCAACCATTGCAAGCTACACTACGCAAGGCCTTACATGTAAAGCAGGTCAAATTTTAAACTGGCAAGGCTATGATGCTTCCTTAGAAAATGGTTTTACACCCCTTGGAAAAAATGGCGCTTGGTTTGGCTCGCTAGCATTTGCCAATGACTCTTTTGACACAAGTGCATGGTTTTATAGAGTGAGTGAAATGGCGAATCTTTTTTATATTGATGCCGGAGTGCATCTACATGTAAGCGATGATGTAGTCTTGCATGGAAGCGGACAATACAGCAACCAACAAGAGCTTGGACAAAGTGGCGTAGAAGCGCAGATATTTGGAGCGCTTGGCAGAGTGGAGTTTGCTGCATTTACCATCGATGTGGCCTACAATACAATCTACTCTCGCAAAGGAAAAAGCAGTTTTAGCGGTTTTGGCGGAGGCGCTTTATATACAAGTATGGATACAATGATTTTAGACAACATCAGCACAGGGCATCAAAGTCAGGCTTTGTGTGCAACCCTCAGCTATGATTTTAAGGATTTGAAACTCTTTTATGCCTTTGGAGAGTTTAGCACAAACAAAAACGAGCTTGGAGAAAAGGCGGATATTATTGAGCAAAACATTGGTTTTGAATATAATATCAATAATGATTTTCAACTCAGTGCAATCTACGCAAAAGAAAACGATAAAATCGATTCCAATACTGCTCAAAATAACTGGGATCGGGCGCAAATAAATTTAATCTATCGCTTTAAAGGCAAAAACGGATGAATCTTTTAGAATGTAAACAAACCCAGCACCTAGAGATTGTTAAACTCAATACTCAAGGCGAGCTCAGGCAACGCCTGCTCTCCTTTGGCGTTATCAAAGGTGCGACGATTACGCTTGTTGGTTTTTCTCCGACAAAAAGTACCGTTGAGATTAAAGTTGGCAAGATGAACATTGCGCTTCGCAAAGAGGAAGCCCAAGCAATCGATGTAAAAATAGTTGAGGATTTAGTATGAAAAAAATCAAAATAGCGCTTGTCGGCCAACCCAATGTTGGTAAAAGTATGCTCATCAACTCACTCTCAAATGCACACTTACATGTAGGCAATTTTACAGGCGTGACAGTGGAAAAAAGTGAAGTCATTTTTAATTATGGCGAATATGCCATCAATATCGTCGATCTTCCTGGAACTTATATGCTCAGTGAATACTCCATAGAAGAGCGCGTTACTTCAAACTTTTTGTGCCAAGAGGAGTATGACCTTATTGTCAATGTTGTGGATTCAACAAATCTACAAAGAAATCTACAACTCACCTCAGAGCTTTTAAATATGAATAAAAAGCTTGTTATCGCACTCAATATGAGTGATGAAGCTGCAAAAGAGGGAATCCATATCGATGCAGAACTTTTTTCACAACTTGTAGGTGTCAAAGCGCTCAAAGTTTCCGCTGCAACCAAAGAGGGAATGGGCGCTTTGCTGGATGCCATCATTGCTAGTTTTGAAAAAGAGCTCTGCGAATCTAAACTTATTTTTAGTGAACCTATTGAAGAGGAGATTGAAAATATCATTACATGTCTAGAGCATCACCACTTCAAATCGCACAACTCTTTAAGGCGCATCGCCATCAATCTTTTGCAAAACAATGAAAAAACCTACAAAAAAATGCATAATGAACCTATCTGGATAGAGCTCCAACCCATTTTACATGAAGCAAACAAGCATCTAGCACTCCATCATGGAACAGAGGATATGCAAGATATTTTTGCAGAGGAGTATATGGCATTTAACAAAGGGATACTCGCAGAGGTTGTCAAACAAGACAAAACAAAACTCAAAGAGGTCACAACGACCGATAAAATAGATCAGATTTTAATCCATCCTATTTTAGGAATCCCAATTTTTTTGTTTTTTATGTGGGGACTTTTTCAGCTTACTTTTGAAATCGGTTCTATTCCTATGGATTGGATTGATAGCTTTTTTACATGGTTTGGTGCACTCATCGGAGGTACGATTGTCAATGATGAACTGCGCTCTCTTGTGGTTGATGGACTTATCAGCGGCGTTGGTGCTGTTATTATGTTTGTGCCCAATATTGTCATCCTTTTTATTGGCATCGCACTTTTAGAATCGACAGGCTACATGAGCCGTGTTGCTTTTTTACTCGATGGCTTTTTCCATCGCTTTGGTTTGCATGGGCAATCTTTTATCCCGCTTGTCACAGGGTTTGGATGCTCTATTCCCGCCTACATGAGCGCACGTATCTTAAAAAATGATCGCGATAGATTGCTCACACTGTTTATCATCGGTTTTATGAGTTGTGGCGCAAGACTGCCTGTGTATGTTCTTTTTGCTGGAGCTTTTTTTGGTCAGCATAGTGCAGGAAATGTTTTATTTGCCATCTACATAAGTGGAGCGGTCATTGGACTCATCGCCGCAAAAGTGCTCAAAATGACAGCGTTTAAGGGCAAAGAGGAGCCTTTTGTTATGGAGATGCCAAAATACCGTCTTCCCTCACTTTCTTTAATCTGGCATACTGTTGTCACAAAAACAACCATGTACATCAAAAAAGCGGGAACTTTCATCGCCGCGGCTTCACTGCTTGTTTGGTTTTTAAGCAACTATCCGCACAATCCACAGTTCGTAGCCCAACAAACAAAAATAATAGCGCAAACAAATGATACAACCATGAAGAAAACTCTAGAAACTGCTTTGAGCGAAAATCTTCTTGAACAGAGTTTTTTAGGGCGCATTGGAAAGTTTATTGAGCCTGTATTTGCACTAATTGGTATGGACTGGAAGATGGCAGTCGCACTGCAAACTGGACTTGCTGCAAAAGAGGTTGTCGTCTCGACTCTTGGAGTTTTATACTCAGTAGGAACAGATGCAGATGAACACAACTCTGGTCTAATGCAAAGACTGCACACCAATATCTCTTTTGCTTCAGCGATTGCCTTTATTGTCATTATTATGACCTATTTGCCATGTTTTGCGGCCACTGCGGTATTTACAAGAGAAGCGGGAGGCGTTAAATATGCCTTTTATCTTTTCTTACTGACCACAACGGTTGCCTACACATTGGCGTTTCTTGCTTATAAAAGTGTACTTTTTCTTGGAATATCTTAGAGTTTTTCAGATTCCAAATGCTATAATTGCCCAAAAAGGACAGCGATGAAATTTTTGTGGCAAAGCACTTCTCACTTCAATCTTGCCAATCTTTTTACGATGGTCAACATCTCAGCTGGCTTGATGGCAAGCTATTTTATCACCCAAAACAACTTTTTTGTAGCCATTATCCTTGCATGGATTGGCGGGGCTTTTGATATCTTTGATGGTAAAATCGCAAGAAAATTTAAACTCTCCAATGAATTTGGTATCCAACTCGATAGTTTTGCAGATTTTTTATCTTTCGTTTTAGTCCCTGTATTTTTGATTTTTCAAGCTGTGTATTCAAAAACAGAGGGTGCCATTTTAACGGTTGCAGCGCTTATGAGTATCTACTATGTGATCTCAGGATTGCGCCGTCTTATCCAGTTTAACATCAATGCAGATGCGGGAGAAGTCTGTAAGTATTTCACAGGCGTTCCCACTCCACTTGGAGCGATTCTTCTTTGGCTCGTCTATCTAGCTTTTACCTACGCCCTCATTCCCGCTGTCGCTGTTATTTTTTTAATGGCAATCATTGGTTGGAGTTTAAACTCTACCCTCAAAGTTCCACATCCATAAAAAGGCACACGTTATGCAACATGTAAGCATCAGTAAAAAGATTCAAATCCCGCTTATCTTCTCAATTCTTGTTGGCTTTGTAGTTGCAGCAATCAACTACTTTTACTCTATTAATGATATGAAAGAGCATCTTTACGACCAAGAAAATAGCTCGCTTCGAACACTCTACACAGATCTCTTAAATGGAAAAAAAGATATTGCTCTGACAAATGTTATCAATATCGCTGAAAATTACTACACCCTACGATCACTCAAAGAAAATAATAGAGCCATCGCCATTGAAGGGCTTGCTTCTTTGTCGCAAACATTCAAAAACAATACGGATTTTAACAATATCAAAATCCATATTCACGATGCGGATGTCAAAAGCTTTTTACGCTCATGGAAGCCTGAAAAATATGGCGACGACCTGAGTCGATTTAGAAAAAGTCTTGTCAAAGTAAAAGAGGATAGAAAACCTTTTGCTGCTATTGAAGTGGGCAATGCTGGGCTTGTTGTGCGAGGTATCTCTCCTGTGATAGAGGGTGGAAAATACCTCGGTTCTGTTGAGTTTATCCAAGGTCTCAACTCCATTGTGAAATACGCACAAAAAAGCGAAAATGTTGCTATTGTTATTTTAATGGACAATAAATACCTTTCCACCGCAAAAGATTTAAAAAATCCCCTACATGTAAGGGATTTTAGCTTGGCTCTCAGCAAAGAAGCAATCAATGAATCATTTTTTAACGAGCTCTCTGCGATTGACCCAAAAGATACGAAGTCATTGCAAAAGTCTGAGAACTATTTTGTAGTTTCGCAAGAGATTAAAGATTTTTCAGGTGACACTGTCGGCTATGCAGTCATAGGAAAACCAAAAGCAGCGGTCAATAAAATGATTGATGACTCCGAAGCTTCACTTCTTCGACAAATATTTTTAATCGCAGCAATTAACATTCTTATTTTAATACTCCTTCTTATTATTGTGAAAAAGGCGGTCACAGAACCAATTTTAAATCTCGACAAAGTAGCAAAAGAGTTGGCAACTGGTGATGCAGACCTTTCAAAAAGATTGCCAATAACTTCTAGTGATGAACTCGGAGATGCAAGCAAAAGCTTTAATGCCTTTTTAGATAAAGCAGAAGCACTCTCTAACCAAGCAAAATACCAAGCAGAGCAAGCCCAACTTTCAACACAACAGATAGCCCAAGCGCTCCGTAAAAATGATCTCAGCCTAACACTTTCTCACCAGATGATTTCAGGCACTGTAGCAAATGCAAAAAATCTCCAAGCGAGCATGCAAGTAAATATTCATAATGTTGAAGAGGTCAATAAACTCAATGGCGAAACAGGAACGGTAATCGTAAAAGTAACAGAATCTACAGATGAGATTATTGAAACGATTGGACACATTACAGAGATGATTAGTGATTCGAAAAACTCAGCAGACCAACTCAACACCAATGTAACTGAAATCTTTAACGTCATCACGCTTATCAAAGATATCTCGGATCAAACAAATCTCCTCGCCCTTAATGCAGCCATTGAAGCGGCTCGTGCTGGAGAACATGGACGCGGATTTGCTGTAGTTGCCGATGAAGTAAGAAAACTCGCAGAGCGAACGCAAAAAGCGACAAGCGAAGTGGAAGCAAATATTAGTGTTTTAAAACAAAACTCTATGGCAATGTCAGAAAACAGTGAAAAAATTGATGAATCTGCAGCGGAATCTCAAAGCAAACTCGATGATTTCAAAATCACCCTTCACGAAATGGTAAGAAACGTCAATAAAATCAAAGATGATAGTCAAAAAATTGGGCATGAACTCTTTGCAAATATGACAAAACTTGATCACATGATTTTTAAATCCTCTACATATTCGACTGTACTGGATGGAAAAACTGACAAAAACCTCAGTGATCACCATACATGTAACCTTGGAAAATGGGTTGCAGGGGATGGAAGAAAACTCTTCTCTCATAGTGCTTCGTTTGTAGCACTTGAAAAACCACATGCAAAAATTCATGCAAATATGAAAAAAGCGATGGAAATTTTAGAAAAAGGAGGGGAGCAAAATAGTGAAATCACTACGCTCTTCCAAGAAGCAGAAGAGGCTTCGCAAGAACTTTTTGGGTATCTTGACGATATGGTCAAAGACACTAAAAAGGGCTAAACCCCTTTTTAAGTCTGCTTACTCGCACTCTTCTTTGATTGTGAGATTGAAACTTATCTCCACATCAGACCATGTTTTTCCTTGGTGTAAATCATAACATGCTTTATTAATAGAGCTCAAAGCACCAAGGGCTTGATAATCGGCAAGATCTATAACACCATCTGCTTGAAACACACCCTTTTCATAAGTAAACTTTAACTGCGCAGGACGCACTACATTGTTCATCTTGATTTCAGTAAATACCACGCCACTCAGTGCTTTTGACTTTGCATCACTCTTATCTGTTTTTAGATCGGTGATTTTTGCACTAATCTGTTTTTGTACAAGCTTATTGAAGAAAAAATCAACCAATTTTTTATCCCGAGCAGGATTGCCAGTCTCTACACTTGATGTATGAATAAGCACACTTGAACCTTTCAAAAGTGCTTGTAAATCCGCAGCGCTCTGTGTTTTATTGCTGTATTCAACATTATGAAACTCACCGCCTACTCCAATTTTCAGTGGTGTTTTAAATGCTTTAAAGCCAACAATCAAATCCCCTTTTTGCTCATATTCACAAGCCCCAAAAAGCGAACTTGTCAATAAAGCCGCACTCACAAGCCCGATAAAACTTTTTTTCATCGCAAAACTCCTCTTTTTTTTACACAAATTATATGCTTTATTTCTTAATTTGAAACTAATAAATATATTAAGCCTTACTTATAAGGTTGCTTAGATATAATTCCATTTCGCAAACTTATTGCGGAAAATTTAACGAGGACACCTCTAAACTCTATTGGCATATGGATGCTTTTATGTAGAGTTGAGTCGTGTCCTTAAGCAATGGATGAACATGCAAGAAAACACACAAATTCAGGAAACTGAACTACCAACTGTTACTTTTGAATCATTTGGATTCAAAAAAGATTTATTAAGAGCTATCGATTACGCTGGCTTTAAAATACCAAGCCCGATTCAAGCAGAGGCGATTCCTTTAGTTATGCAAGGCCGCGATATCGTTGGACAAGCACACACAGGAACAGGAAAAACTGCAGCCTTTGGTTTGCCAGCTCTAAACTCAATGGATATGAAATCAGGCGTAGAAGTTTTAGTTATTACTCCGACTCGCGAATTAGCGACACAAGTAAGTGATGAACTTTTCAAATATGGACGCAATTTAGGCGTAAACACTGTAACAATTTTTGGTGGAAGCTCTTATAACCGCCAACTTGACCTTATCAAACGTGGAGCACAAGTTGTTGTGGCTACTCCAGGGCGTTTACTTGATCTTTTAAAACGCAATATGCTTGATAACTTTGCTCCAAAAATCGTTGTTTTAGATGAAGCAGATGAGATGCTTGATATGGGATTTTTAGATGATATCAATGAGATATTTTCTTACCTTCCAACAAGTCGTCAAACACTTCTTTTCTCAGCAACTATGCCAACGCCAATCAAAGTTTTGGCAGAGAAAATTTTACAAAATCCAGCATTTGTTTCTATCACAAAAGGTGAAACAACCAATAAAGATATCAAACAAGAGTATTACGTCATCGAAGAGAGTGAACGTGATGCTGCGATTATTCGTTTGATGGAATCTGAAGAAATGGATAAAGCGATTGTATTTTGTCGTACAAAACGTGAAGTTGATCGTCTTGCAAATGTTCTTTCAGCTGCAGGATTTATCGCAAATGGTCTTCATGGAGATATGGAACAACGCCAACGTGAAACAGTCATCAAAGCGGTAAAAGCAGGAAGTGTACAAGTCCTTGTTGCAACAGACGTTGCGGCGCGCGGGATACATGTAAGCGATATTACGCATGTATTTAACTATCATATTCCATTTGATCCTGAAAGCTATGTACACCGTATTGGCCGTACAGGGCGTGCTGGAAAAGAGGGAAAAGCGATTACACTTTTAACTCCACTCGAGTTTAAAGAACTCCAACGTATCAAAGCTAAAGTTGGAACAACGATGGAACACGCGTACGTTCCAAGCAAAAGCGATATGAAAAACTCAACAATCGACTCGCTGGTTACTGCAATCGAAGAGCAACACATTTTTGATGAAGCGCATATGATTTTAGATAGACTAAAATTGGATATTGATGAAGAAAAAATGATCTTCAAACTTATCTCTATGCTTCTTGACAAACAATCTATTCAAGGACCAAACAACATCGGTATCCCAGCTGATAAACTTGAGGGCATACTCGCGCGCATCAACAGCCGTGGCGCTGATAGAGGTGGCGACAGAAATCGTGGCGGAAACCGTCGTGGTGGTTACAAAGGAAACAGCGCTCGTCCGAGCGGAAGCGGTGACAGAAACCGTTCAGATAGAGACAGAAACAGTGCTGGCAGCGGAGATAGAAATCGTACAAACGATAGAGCACCTCGCCCAAGCGGTGACCGTCCTGCACGTCCAAGTGGCGACAGACCTGCTCGTTCAAACAACGACAGAAACCGCGGACCAAGAGCATAAGCTATGAAAATCTACGAGGATGAAAACTTTTTTATAGCAATAGAAAAAAATGAGATTCCTTGGCTAAAGATTTTCACACAAAACCCATACAAAGAGTTGAGCGACCTTCCAAAACCGCTTCGACTCCAACTTTTCGAACTCTACGACATCGTAGAGCAAGAGATGATACACTACTTCCAACCTCACAAAATCAATATGGCATCATTTGCAAATATGCTCCCGCGCGTACACTTACATGTAATGGCAAGATACGAGCAAGACAGCTACTTTCCAAACCCAATGTGGGGCGAAAAACAGCGAGTTGCCTCACTCAAGCTTCCAGATTTCCAACCCTTTTATGAACAACTCCAAAAGCGCTTAGAAACCTTTACGACCTCGAACGAAGAGAGTTACCTTATTATTTAAATTGAAACATGAACTTCAGTCGTTTCTTCAGCTATTTTGACAAATGGCAAAAAAATGATCATTATAGATAAAGCTATAAGTTCTTGCGCTTTGCAGTTTACTATCAAGTCAGCCATATCTTAGCTATAAAAAAGAAACTGTTACTAAAGGTATCGTAAAAAAAAATAGAATAAAAAAACTTGTTTTATATGTCTTAAAGAAAAGAGGTATTGGAGTATGATTATAAGTAAATTCAATAAATATCATAAATAACAATATGCATTCAATGCTATTTATAATATGCTCCATAACTTTTATTTAGTTTCTCAAATAAAATACCAGTTACTTCTAAATGTCAAAATTACAAAATAAGGAGAATATATATGTCAACAGAAACAAAAATAGATAAATATATCGAAATCGTTGTCATACCTCGGGCTAAAAATTCAAAACAAAATAGAAAAAATGTAGGTATTGAACTTGATGAAATCAAAATATTAGAAATCCTTTCACAAAATTATAAAAAAGTTATTATTAC
>JAVHOA010000047.1:0-16138 GCA_036169815.1 Sulfurimonadaceae bacterium | reverse complement strand
TAAACTCTTTGCACTCTCACAACACTCTGTAAATTTTCTACGATAATTTCTCTTACACGCTTTTGCCAGAGTGAGCCGAACTCTTTTATCTGCTCTTTATCTGCTTTGTTTTGTAGTATGAGCTTCATGAGTTGATCCATCTTTTCATCGGCTTTTATACCAGATGGATCATAGAAAACATCGACTATCTCTTTCGTGTCCACTCTTTGAAATCTCGCGCTGGAAGTGATATTTGTATCAAAATGCATCAACGAGTGGCGTGCAAACTTTTGGTTTAAACCCTTAAATCCATTTTTGTCCGTTGCACCTGTGATATGCGTGATAACATTGCCAATCACACCTGCAACACCCGCATCAAGGGACTCTTTAAAACTCACATCAATCATTCCACGAACGGGAAGTTCCTCTTTGTACAAGGCTTTGAGCGCGTGATATGTCATGATGTAAGCGCCACCAACTGTAGGGCAACTGTGCCCTGCGGCTTTGACCACATCGAGATAACAAAAACTCACTTTACCCTCTTCAAAAGTTCCCAAAACATTTGCCAAAGGATCAATCATCTCTATTGTTACAACTTCTTCAAAAAAACTCGGGTGTTTCATTTTTGGTATTCCTCTATTTTGATTACTCTTGAAGTGACTTTGAGGTGGGCATTCATCAACTCAAAATCTTCATCTACATGTAAGGCTTCCAAGGAGAGAACCTTGCCATCTTTACTGATTTGTGCAAAACCTTCGATAACTCTTTTTTTTGGATCCGAGGCAAGCAGATTTTCTTTCAAACTATTCAAACGACTTTGTTTTTGTGAAAAGATGGTTTGCATCTGATGCAAAAGCCTTACATGTAAGGGCTGCAGAGAAGCTGTAAAATTTTGAATTTTAAAGGAGATTGTTTGTGCAAAACGCGCTTGGAGCTGAGCAACCTCTGCTTTTTTTTGTTTAATCTGCTGTTCTATGGAGTTTTGATCATAAAGTTTTCTTACATGTAAGAGTGTTTGAGAAGCGTTTGCTATCTTCGTTTTGAGTGTGCGCTCATAGTTTTGTGCGATGGCATCGAGGTTTTGATAGAGTTCATTCGTATCTGGCAAAACCATCTGCATCGCCGCACTTGGAGTTGGCGCACGCAAATCGGCTACAAAGTCGCTTATCACATAGTCTATCTCATGCCCAACCGCCGAGACAATAGGCGTGCATGCTGCAAATATCGCATCGGCAACAATCTCTTCATTGAAAGACCAAAGATCCTCTATACTCCCGCCGCCTCGACCAATGATAATAAGGTCATACCCTTTTTTATCGCTAATATATAAGGCATTTGCGATACTTTGTGCGCTTGATGTTCCTTGGACTAAAACATCATAAATATCGATCTCTAAAACTCTATATCTTTGATTTGCAACACGGAGCATATCTTGGAGTGCTGCGCCCGTAGCTGAAGTGATAAGTGCGATACGGCTTGGAAACTTTGGAAGTGGTTTTTTTCTTTGTGAATCAAAATACCCTTTTTGCAGGAGTTTTTGTTTGAGTTGTTCATACGCCAAAGCCAAAGCGCCCTGCCCTGAAGGCTCAATCATAAAACAGTTTATCTGGTATTCGCCACGCGGTGCATACACACTCACAGCTCCATCAACAAGCACTTTGAGTCCCTCTTCGAGGCGAAATTTTAGTTTGCTGGCATTACCTTTAAACATGACGCCTTTGATGGAAGAATCTTTATCTTTGAGTGTAAAATAGATGTGTCCACTGTTGTGAAAGGTGATACGGGAGAGTTCGCCCTCCACAAAAACACGGACGAAACTACTTTCTATAAGCGTTTTGATCTGTTCGTTAAGTGCGGAGACGCTAAGTGTGTGCATCTATTTTTTACGTGCGATAAGTAGCGTGGAGATATCCATGGAGAAACTTTTCGTGTAAAGAATCTCAAAACCTGCATCGATAAGCTCATTTTGTAGATTTTGCACGGTTGAAAATGTTTCAATGGAGTTTGGCAGATACTCATACGCTTCAAGATTTTTAGAGATAAATCCGCCTACTTTTGGCAAAACTCTGTGCATGTAAAAATCTCTTATTTTTCCTAAGAGTGAAGGGTTTTCGTTTTTCATAAACTCTAAAATGACGACTAAGCCATCTTGCTTTAAAACACGGTGAAACTCCTCAAATGCTTCGACTCTTTGCACTACATTACGGATGCCATAGGTGATACTGATGATATCTGCAACTTCATCACCAAGCGGAATTTCTGTGGCTTTTGCTGTGTGGTATTCAAAGTTTGGAAACTTGATTTTTGCAACATCCAACATCCCATTTGATGGATCCACACCTACAATCTTGCCAATGGCGATGCCATTTTTTTGCGCTTGTTTACGCCAATAATCCATCATATCGCCCGTTCCACAGGCAACATCAACGATCATATCAACTGCATCATTTTTATTATAGCTATACGCCAAATCACATGCTTTTTTTCTCCAGCTGCGATCTACGCCCATGCTCATAACACGGTTGGCTGTGTCATAGGTTGGCGCGATATTGTCAAACATCGATACGATTTTTTCCTGTTTTTCCATTTTACAAAACCTTATTTTATTAATTTCATCCAAGTGAGAATATCATCTTCAAATCTGCTTACATGTAAGGGGTAAAACGCTGCTTTTTCATGACTAAAATTTTGCGTTCCACCCGTTTTTGGTGCAATAAATGCAAGATAGTAATCTACATAATTTTTGCTTAACGCAAACATATTTGCACCGCCTTCAATCATAATGCAGTGATAATTTTCAAGTAACTCAAAATCGCTGGCAATCATCACTTTGCGATTTGGCACATGAAAAAGCGGAATCGTTTCATCAAAGATTTTATTGCGTGAAAGAATCAAAATATCGGGTGCTTTTCCATCGCAAAGCCTTGCATCGAGCCTTGGTCGGTCCACTCTTACACTCTCACCGCCAATTACCAAAAGATCGCATACACTGCGCATCTTGTGCACCAGCGTTCTGGATGCCAAAGAGCTGATAGTCCCGCCATCAAAAGTGCCATCAAGTCTTTGCGCCCATTTAAAAAAAACAAAACGCTTCTCGCTCCATTTTAAAAAAGGAGTTAAAAGCTCCGTACTCCTGCCAAGCAGAGGTGAATACGTAACCTCTATGCCACTGTTTGCCAAAATTTCTGCGCCGCCTGCCGCCTTTTTGCTCTCATCTTTGGAAGCGATATAAACACGTTTGACACCAAGTGCGCCGATAAGTCTGGCACATGAGGGTGTCTTGCCCTCATGCGAACAGGGTTCAAGCGTTACATGTAAGCTTGCATGCGCAAAACAGCCATTATGGTTTTTTAAAAGATAATCGTGAATTGCATGTGAGTCTTGAAGTGAAAGTATTTTTTCATCACGGGTGAGTTGAAAGTAAGCAGTTTGGAGCGCTAAAACTTCCGCATGTGGTCCGCCCGCTTTTTGGTGGGCTTCTACAGCTAAAAGGCAGTTTTCATAATTGACAACTGTGCATCCCACAGCTGGATTTGGGTAGGTTAAAAGCTGGAACTTCCACGCTTCACGAAGCGCAAGTTCCATGTAAAAACTTGTATCAATTACCATTCAAAGTAGGTACGCGCTTTTACAATATTTGAAAAAGGAACATCAAGCGTTCCATCTTCTGTTTCAAGCGTTAAATTTTCTCCTGCCACACTTACAAGAACGCCTTGGAGTTTCTCTTTGCCTTTGAGAACAAGCTGGAGTTTTTCACCCACAGAGTTTTCAAAATTCTCTAGTTTTGTTAGTTTTCTCTCGATGCCAGGAGATCCTACTTCAAGTCTATACTCACCAGAAACAGGCGGCGTAACATCAAGTAAAGGGTTTAACAAATGTGTTACTTCAACACATTTATCAAGACTTACTCCCGTTGCATTTGGATCTTTTATACTCACTCTATAGATTGTCTCACCAAATTCACTTGTGATGATTGCATCATAGAGTTTGAGTCCAACTGATTCGACGATTGATTTGATATCACTTTCAAGACTCATGTTTTCTCTCTTTTTCTATTTTTTTAAAGAGTTCTTCAATTCCTTGACTTTTTTGCAGTTGATCATCGAACTCAAATGTAAGCTTTGGAGATTTAAACCAACCCTGATCTTTTAAGCAGTAATCTTCCACGATTGGAGCCACTTTTTTGAGTTGTTTGAGATAAAAATTTCTCTCATCGGGTGTGTAAAAGTGAGGGTCAATATAGACTTTTGCATCACTTCTTCCGTGAGAACACTTGACTTCAACGACGTCTAACTCATGCATTCTTGCGTCATTGAGTGAGCTGAGTGCTTCTGGAATCAACTCTTGGAGTATTGACTCCGTGCGTTTGACTTTAATCTGTGCAGGTGTCACAGCGTAACCTTCGCCTCAGTTTTTGTAAATGTTTCAATAACATCGCCTACGCGCACATCATCGTATCCTTTGATAACAACACCACACTCATAGCCATTGCCCACTTCAGCTGCATCATCTTTGAAGCGTTTGAGCGATGTAAGTTCGCCTTGATGCGCAACAACACCCTCACGGATAACACGGACAAGCCCGCCACGTACAAGTTTTCCATCAACAACAACACAGCCAGCAACTGCGCCACCTTTAGGTGTTTTAAATATATTACGCACTTCTGCTTGCCCTGTATTTGTCTCAGTAAACACTGGAGACATCATACCCGTAAGCATTCCTGTAATATCATCAATAAGTTGATAGATAACAGAGTAGGTTCGAATATCAACACCTTTTTGTTTTGCGGCCGCTTTGACAATACCAGTTGGACGGACATTAAATCCGATTAGGGCAGTGTTTTGACTATTTGCAACAAGCTCAACATCGTTTTCAGTGATACCACCGACACCGCTTGAAATCACTTCAACTTTGACTTCATCATTTCTTAAATCAGTGAGGGCTCCACGAATTGCTTCAAGTGAACCGTGCACATCAGTTTTAAGCACGATTTTAAGCACTTTGAGTTTCCCTTCTGCAATAAGAGAAGTAAGCTCATCAAGCGTTGTTTTTGTACTGTGAGAAAGCTCTTTACGTCGTTCATATTCATAGCGTTTTTGAGCGTATTCACGGGCTTCTCTATCAGAGTTCATCGCAATCATCGTTTCACCCGCAGATGGAACTTCATTGAGTCCCACAACTACAGCGGTATGACTTGGTTTGAGCTCTTTAATCTGTTGTTTAACATCATTTATCATCGCTTTTACACGACCATAAGATTGACCACAAACAACATAATCACCCACTTTAAGCGTACCGTTTTGCACAATCACTGTTGCAACAGGTCCACGCCCTTTTTCAAGTGAACTCTCAACAACAACCGCTTTTGCGTTGGTTGCTTCATTGGCTTTGAGTTCTAACACTTCTGCTGTTAAAAGGATATTTTCAAGAAGATCATCTATTCCATCTCCTTTTTTTGCAGAAACAGGGATAAATTCAATATCTCCGCCCCAATCCACAGGATTGAGACCACGTTCTGCCATTTGCGCTTTTACCATATCTGGATTTGCGTTTTCTTTATCCATTTTGTTGAGTGCTACGATAATCGGCGCACCCGATTCTTTGGCGATATTAATAGCCTCAATGGTTTGTGGCTTAACCCCATCATCAGCAGCAACAACGATAATAATAATATCTGTCGCATTTGCTCCACGCTGGCGCATAGCACTAAATGCAGCATGCCCTGGAGTATCTAAGAATGTAATCCATTTGCCGTTTTGTTGAATGGTATATGCACCAATGTGTTGTGTGATTCCACCAGCTTCGCCAGCTGCAACTTTTGCACTACGAATCGCATCAAGGAGTGATGTTTTTCCATGATCAACGTGTCCCATGATTGTAATAACTGGAGGACGTTCTACGAGATCTTCATCGCTCTCGATGACTTCCTCTTCATACGACTCTTCATAGTTAAATGCATCTTTAGGATCGACGGTTGTAACTTCAACACCGAACTCTTCGGCTAAAATTTCAATCTCATCTTTGCCTAGGAAGTCATTTTTCGTCATCATCAAACCAAGGTTGAAAAGAACTTTAATGACATCTACAATTGGACGATTTACTTTTTCTGCAAACTCGTACACACGGATATCTTCTGGGATTTCTACATGTGTTACAATCTCATCAGATGCTTTCTCTTTTACATATTTTTTACGTTTATCACGCGCAACTTTACGAGGCTGTCTTGCTCCTGTAGTTTTTTTACCAGAGTTTCTGCCAATTGGTTTTGGTGCTTTTGGTTTTCTAGGCTCTTCAGCTGGAATCTCAGCTCTATGACTTGCGTTGAGATCGATAAGTTCAACTTGATGCTCTTCATAATCCATCGAGAGCTCACTCAGTGATTCTCCAAAGATATCAAGCTTCATTCCGCCTGATTGTTTTTTAGAGCTACTAAGTGGAGCATTTTTATTTTTTTTCTTACGTGCATTGAGCTCTTCTAAGGCTTCTGCACTCATTTTTCCATAGTTAGAAACTGATTTAAAGAGATGGTCATTGTGAGATTCAACTGCGACTACTTCTTCAACTTTTGGTTGTCTCTTTTTAACAATTTTCAAGCCTGAAGTTTTTATTGGAGCAACCATGGTGATTGGACTCTTTCTCTCTTCTACTTTCTTCTCATCAGCACTAGGAGTAGGTGTTATTTGCTCAATTATTTGCGGTTTTTCTAAAGGGGTCTCTTCTACAATTGCTGCAATCTTTGCACTTACTTGCACCTCTACGATAGACTCAGCTATTGTTTCTTTTTGAGGAGCGGTTTGTTTTGGCGCTTCACTACTTGCCTCATTTTCAGAACCATTCATAATGTAGTTTACTATTTTTTCTGCTTCTTCCATTGATACTGTACTAGAAGCTGTTTTAAGGTCTAAGCCCATATCTGTAGCTTTTTTTACAACCTCTTTTGATGTAATACCAAGTTCTTTTGCTATTTCGTGTACTCTAACTTTTTCCATTGCGAGCTATAATCTCCTTTAACTGGTTGGACAAACTTACCATATCACCCATTTTACACTGTCGCATCAATGATTTAACGACTTTTGCTTCGTTGCCTAGGCACTCGTGACAAAGATAAAAGCTCCGTCCATGATTTGTAAAATGTTGCAGTGACTTATCCGAGCATCTCAAACGTAATAACGTGTTTTGCAGAAATCTGCCTCTGCAAGTTACGCACATTCGAGTTGGACTGTTTAAAATTTTCGGCATTGTATCTAAATATTACTTCAATTTTCTATAAACTAGCGCTCAACAATGAGACCGTGATTATCAAAATCTAAAGTTTTCACTTCATACTCTGGAAACTTCTGTTTAAACCGATTGTTGAGTGGCGCTGCGTCTTGATCATAGACCATAGAAAAAAATGTAGAACCGCTTCCAGAGAGCGTACTCATCAAAGCACCACTGTCGTAAGCCATTTTTTGGATAGCAAAAAGCTCAGGCATCATCTTCATACGAATTTTCTGATGAAATCGATCTTGTGTCGCAAGACGAAGCATCTCCCAATCCTCATTGAAAAAAGCAGCTGTCGTAAGCGCTGTGTGAGAAAGATTATACACTGCATTTTCTTTGGAGTAAGATTTTGGAAGAAGCGTGCGCGATTTTAGTGTATTGATTGGTTTATTTGGGATGACAACAACTGCTTTGAGATAATCTGGCATATGTTTTTTTTGTGAAAATACTTTGTTTTTTTCAACCGTTGCCGCATTAAATCCGCCCATAACTGCTGGGGTTATATTGTCTGGATGGGACTCATATGTGAGTGCATGGTTAAGAATTCTTCTGTTTGAAACCTTTACACCTGCTGCTTCATGCGCAGTTGAGATGGCACTTACAATCACAGCCGATGAGCTTCCCAAACCTCTTGACATAGGAATTTGATTAAAAAAAGTAAATTTAAAACTCTGTTTTGTTTGTGTCAATCGTTCATAATGTTCATTGAAAATACTTACAAAAAGGTTATTGCCTTTAAGTCTTGGATTGTTTGCGCCCTCACCTTTAATAGCGATGCTAAAAAACTTTGAAGGGTGAAATTCAACAATATTTCTAAGATCTACAGCAAGACCGAGTGAATCAAATCCTGGTCCTAAGTTTGCGCTTGTCGCTGGTACACTAATAGTCACTTTTTTCCTTATCCGACAGCACCGATTCCATATTTTGGAACCGTGTCGCTATCAAAATCATGATATTTTAAAAATTCTGGTAACACAAAAGTAGATGCTAAAAGTTCATCAAATTTTTGTGTTTCAATTGCTTGTGAAGTTTTAACGAAATAGAGCTTTCCAACTGCTTTTATTGGTCTATTTTTATTAAAATAAAAGGCATCTGTTGCAAAAAGTGGTATATTTTTTAAAATTGAGATCGATTTTAAAAAAATATACGCCACTTTGATTGCCATAAAACTTCCTGGGCCATTGGCATAAAAAAGTTTTTGAATACTATATTTTTTTTCTAAATCTTCGTAAATCACTGGAAGGATTTCAGAACTTTTCTCTTCACTTATGATAGAGTCCACTAAACGATTTTGCTCGTACACGCCAACCATAAGCGGAGATGTAAGTGTTAAAAACAGGAGATCAACATCTTTTTTATGCATAAGCTTTAATATACTCTTTCTCTTTTGCTCCAACAATATCAACAATTTCATAGTTTGCTGGATCTTTTAAAAGCTCAAGGGTGAGCATGTGATTGAGATAATGGCTTCCTGCAAGGGCTTCATAATTTCCGATAAAATTCACCCCAATAAGGCTCATATCGCCTATTGCATCGAGAATTTTATGACGTACAAACTCATCTGTGAAGCGCAGGCCTTCTGGATTTAGAACTCTCTTTTCATCTAACACGATTGCATTTTCAAGCGAACCGCCAAGAGCGAGCCCTTTTGATCTTAGATATTGCACTTCATGTAAAAATCCAAAGGTTCTTGCACGCGCAACCTCTTTTTTATAATTCTCTTTTGTAAATTCGAGTACATAAGTTTGGTTTTCAATCACAGGATGTGCAAATTTAATTGTAAAATCATAACGGAGATCTTTTGATGGCGAGAGTTTGACATATTTGTCCCCATCGCGAATCTCAACATCTTTTTTAATCAGCATAATTCTTTTTGCACTCTCTTGTTCGGCAATCCCTGCTTCATCTAAAAGCATACAAAAACTAGCACTGCTGCCATCCATAACTGGCACTTCATCAGCATCAACAAGAATTCTAATATTGTCAATTCCATACGCATATATGGCAGAGAGAAGATGTTCTATGGTTGAAATAGAATAGCCATCTTTTCCAATAACTGTCGCCATTTGTGTATCAACAACATTTTGAGGAAGCAAAGGAATAGAAACGCCAACGTCACTTCGAACAAATACAATACCACTATTTGCTTCAAGCGGCTCAAGCGTCAAGTGAACAGGATTTCCACGGTGAAGCCCTATTCCTACAAGCGAAACAGGCTTTTTTATTGTTGTTTGATACATAATTTTGCCCCCTATACTTTCATAACTTTACTACTGTCTTTGGATAATAGTTCGTCCATCATTAATAACATCTTCGACATTGATTTTCATCCAATGTGTATCCATCCACTCTTCAGGACGCACTTCAACACCTTGGACCAAAACACCAAAATGCAAATGATCGCCCATAGCATACCCAGTCATTCCAGTTTTTGCAATCACTTGCCCAGCTTTCACCTCATCACCCTCTTGAACAGTAACACTTGAACAGTGGCCATAAAGCGTATAAAGACCAAGACCATGATTAATAATAGGGTTGTTTCCATAAAGGCCATTAGGCTGTGCAAACACGACACGTCCAGGATTTTGCACCTTAATCTCACCCATATGTACACTTGCAAGGTCAAGTCCCATATGATACGCTTCACTCACAGTTTTTCCATTGTAAGAGTAGATTCTATGATCTGCGTAACTTGCAACTGGAGCCCCGTTTGTCAAAGGATACATAGGTTGGATACTAAAATTTGTCACCATCTTTTTTTGATCCACTTTTGAGGTGATTTTATGAATCAGTGCTTCATTCTTTGCCCGAACCGTTTCATTAATCAATTTAAATCGTTCAATTCTATCTGTTACGCCGGCTGTTTCTTCAAACTCATTTGAGAGTTCGGCTATCTTGCCATCAAGGAACGCATCTTTAACCTCTATATTGGATACTTTGTATTGTTTGTCAAGAAGGTAGAGTCTTACATAATCTTCTGCCTTGTTGCCTGCCATATCTTGGGCAACAATCGTCGCTCTAAAGTTTGGCTGATCAATTGGCCATGCGATTAATGCAATATAGTATCCTTTCTTTTCAAAAGGCTGTGCATAAAAATCTTTGCCAAAATTTGTTTTTATTTTTACATTTTTTATATGCTCATCATGTGCTTTAAAAATAACAAGCGCGCTTCCGCCTCGTTGAATTGCATACGAGTTTGTCAAATCCATAACAACTGGTTTTTTATTATCAATCACAAAGTTAATCTCTTGCACCACTTTGTTACCTTGAAAAAATCCCCATTTACTTGTATCTCTTGCAGTAATTGTTAATTTTGCTTTGTCACTTTTAAGTCTGTAAAGCTGCTTTGGTGGGGCAATTTCTAGGGCAACATTTTTTTGTGGCTGCATCAATTTTTCATTGGCTATAACATAGTCTTGTCCATCAACATTGAGTGTTGCGCTATATTCAACAAGTCCGCTTGCATCTTTTACCTCTACATGTAAGGGATCTTTTAAATTCCAATATCCTGTATTATTGATTTTCACCTCTGGCATATCTCGCTCAAACATCGGCGAGAGATAAACAAATACAGCGCCAACTGCTAATGCGCCAAAAAATAGTGTTGTGACAAGCGATGAGGAGTCTTTTCTTCTTTTCATTGTCTGTGTTCCTTTATGAGTTGTATTAATCTTTGTGTTGCATCTTGCATATTATTTGTTTCAAGCGTAAAACCTGATGAATGGGGATGTCCGCCTCCTCCAAAAAGTTTTGCTACGCTATTGACATCCACACTGCCATCGCTGCGAAGCGATCCTTTGAGTGTTTTATTTGTGTTTTCTCTGAGTAAAAGCGCTACTTTCACTGTTGGCAGATGGAGCGCTTCTTCCAAAGCAGCTTCACAATCACTAGGCGTTGCTCCATATTTTTGTAGCATCGCTTGGCTTACATGTAAGAGCGCAATTTCTCCATCTTGGTGCAAGTTCATAGCGAGCATCATCGCACCCTTTAGGCGGTATCCAGCTAAAGAGAGATACTGAGAAACATATCGGCTACAAGCACGTACATCCGCTCCAAGGGCACATAACTCTTGTGCCATGGCAAACACACTTGCATCTGTTTTGAGACTCAAAAAATTCGAAGAATCGTCCAACAATCCCGCGTACAAAGCCGTTGCCATCTTCGCATTGATTGCCAAATCATTTGCTTTAAAAAAATCAAATAAAACCTGCGTCGTGCTGATTGCTTTTGGATTGACTACATTAAATCTCGCGTAAGCATCGTTACTTTGATGATGATCGAAATTAATAAGGTCAATAGCAAGTTCTGTACCGATTCTCGCATGGGTTCCACAATCTAAACTGATAGCTAAATCGGCATCTGATGGAAAGACATCTCTCATTTTTTCCACCCAAGGAAGAAACTTCAATTTTTCATCTCTCATTTTCGATGCACAAAAAAATGAAACTTTCTTGTGTAATCTTAACATAGTAGTATAAACAGCTGAGGCACTCCCAAGCGAATCTGCATCGGGGTTGAGATGGGCAATAACAACAATATGCTTTGCGTTTTCAATCGCTTGTATGATTTGTGGGTTTTTCATCGTGCAATTATAGGCTATTTTTTATTGATCTTATAAACATACGCCAAGACTTCGGCAACTGCAGCAAAAAGCTCTTCTGGAATTTCGCGCTCCACTTCAACTTGCGCATAGAGTGCGCGTGCGAGTGGAGGGTTTTGAATAATATGCACGCCATTTTCGCGTGCAATCTCTTTTATTTTCAATGCCATATGGTTCATCCCCTTGGCAAGCACTATTGGCGCTCCACCTTTTTTGTCATCATATTTCACAGCAACAGCGTAGTGTGTCGGGTTAGTGATGACTACATCTGCTTGCGGAACTGCGGCCATCATCCTTTTTCGAGCGACTTGCATCTGCATTTGGCGGATTTTACCCTTGATTTGTGGATCCCCTTCTGCATTTTTATGCTCATCTTTGATCTCTTGTTTACTCATTTTTAAAGAATCAAAATAGCGCTTTCGCACCACAATAAGATCAAGTGCTGCAAAAAGACCAATCAAAACGAGCATAATAGCAGCTAAAATAATTGCCTTATCTTGCATCCACGCAAGCTGATCATGGAGATTGAAAAGCTCAACAGTTGGCAACTCTTTTGTATAAAGAAAAAAGAAATAAAAGCCAATTGCAAAGATTGTAAAAGATTTTGCAGTGATTTTAATGGCATCTATCACTTTTTTAAATGAGAAAAGATTTTTGAGTCCATTGATAAAATTCAGTTTTTCAAACTTAAAAGCGATTGCATCTGTGTTAAAGAGAAAGCCAAACTGAGCAAGGCTTCCTAGTATCCCAGCTACTGCCACGATGAGTGCAAGCGGAAGGAAAATAATCAAAAACTCTTTGGCGGAAATCATCGCAATATTCATCAATGTATCCCGTGTGAGTTCAGTTTTTCCAAACATGGCAAAATAGTATTGCACCAAATGCGCAAGATGCTCAGACATAAAACCAAAAAGCACAATTACCCCAGCAACCGCAGCAACAAGAGTTATAGCACCTGAAGCTTCTTGAGAATTGGGAACATTTCCCTTGCTTCTAGCCTCTTCTATCTTCTTGGAGGTGGGTTCCTCTGTTTTGTCTTCGTCGTCTGCCATCTATGAAAACCTACTCAACTTTCATAGAAAGATCAATCCAATTTGCTTGATGAATCAGTGAACCGCTACTGATTGCATCGATGCCTGTTAGCGCATAACGCTCAATCGTTTCAAGCGAGATATTTCCACTTGCTTCTAAAAGAATATGCCCATAGTTTGCATTTTTATATGCAACTATCTCTTGCATCAGTTTGGGAGTCATATTGTCACACATAACAATATCCGCACCCGCGCGCATCGCCAAAGTTGCCATCTCAAAGCTCTCAGCCTCTACTTCTATCTTACATGTAAAGGGTATTTTTGCTCGTGCGGTTTGAATGTACTCTTCTAAATTTTCTATCGTTTTAAGATGCGTGTCTTTGAGCATCAAACAATCATCAAGCCCCATTCTGTGGTTAGTTGCACCGCCTATTCTTGTTGCGTATTTTTCAAAGTTTCGAAGGAGGGGACGGGTTTTTCTTGTATCGAGCAGTTTAGTGCCATAAGGCGCAATCAGTTCTACATATTTTCTCGTAAGCGTTGCGATAGAGCTTGCATGTAAAAGCATATTTAAAATTGTGCGTTCACAGCGTAAAAGCACGTGCGAAGAACCGCTAAAGTGGGCAATAATATCGCCCTTCTCAAACGCATCTCCATCCTCTTTTAACCACCTTACATGTAAGCCTTCGAGCGCTACTAAAACATTGACATACGCTGCGCCTGCAAGCACGCCTTGGCTTTTTGCGATTATCTTTGCGGATGCATCTTTTGAGGGTTCCACTAAAGCGTACAAATCGCCGCGCCCGACATCTTCAGCCAAAGCATCTTCTACAAACTTTTTTATCATAATGCCATCATTCTTTCTAAGGCGATTTTCGCCCAATACTGCGTTTTCTCATCGACAAAGATTTCATTGATAGGCGCACCATCTTCAATGGCTTTGAGTGTAAGATACACATCTTGCAGGGTTGTTTCATTCATCGTCGGGCATTCAGGTTTTGTGGAAGAGAGAATATAAGTGTTTTTTGGACGCAAGCGATTGACCATATTAAACTCTGTTCCAACTGCTACTTTTTGATCCTCTGGTAACGCCTCAATAAACTTGATAAGTTGTGAAGTGGAACCTACGAAATCAGCCTTTTCACAGATTTTTGGATCACACTCTGGATGCACGGCTATTAAAATGTCTGGATATTTTTTTCGATAAAACGTAATATCATCCACTGAAAAAAGCTGATGAACAGAACAAAAGCCATCATAGCAGATAATGTCACACTCTTTTGGATTCCCGCCAAGCCCGATTACCATCGATTGTAAACCCATCTGATTTGCTATGTTTTGTCCCAAACATCTATCTGGAACAAAAAGAATCTTTTTACCTTCTCCCAGCGCCTTTGTAATGATAATTTTTGCATTGGCACTTGTACACACCATGCCGCCCATCTCACCAACTTTTGCCTTCACATCTGCATTGGAATTAATATAAGTGATTGGTAAAATATCCTCTTTGGCAATTCCATTTTTTTCTAAAAATGCAACAGACTCATCAAAATAAAGCGTATCGATCATTCTCGCCATCGCACAACATGCCACTTTTGGCATTACAACACGTTTTTGAGGACTCAAAACTTTCACACTTTGTCCCATAAATCCAACACCGCAAAAAAGCACAAATTCCGCATCATCCTCTTGTGTTTTACGAGCAAGCTCCAAAGAGTCACCGACGATGTCAGCTAGCTCAAAAACCTCATCTCTTTGGTAAAAATGCGCCACTACCCTCACGCTTAATTTCTCTTTTAATGCTTGTATCTTTTCTTTTAATTCTTCTGTTGAATAGTTCAATTTTTTAGTCCTAAAAATCAATAATTTCGAAATTATATCAGATTCTAATAATAAATCTTGTAGAATTCCCGCATCAAAAATATGAGGATTTTTAACAATGATGGAATTTTTATTTAACCTAAATGGGCAACTTTTTATAGCTGCATATCTTGTCGGGGGCATCCCTTTTGGACTGCTTTTAGCGAAGTTTTTCGCAGGTGTTGATGTCAAATCTGCAGGAAGTGGGAGCATTGGTGCAACCAATGTTTTACGTGTTGTTAAAGAGCAAAATCCAAGCCTTGCCAAAAAACTCGGTGCTGCAACTTTAGCTCTGGATGCATTAAAAGGGATTGCTGTTTTAGCTGCTGGACACTTTTTGGGTGCAACTGAAGCGACCATGTGGGGCATTGCTGTTTTAGCCGTGATTGGGCATTGTTATAGTCCCTACCTCAACTTTGAGGGCGGCAAAGGAGTTGCTACAGGCATGGGCGTGATGCTTTTTTTACTTCCTGTTGAAACCATGATTGCCCTTACTACGTGGTTTGGATTTGCAAAAACTTTAAAAATCTCTTCAATCTCTTCGCTTTTAGGTTTAAGCGCTTTAGTGGTTGCAAGTTTTTTTATCCACCCAGATATGGCGCATGCACCTGTATTGCTCATCGCTTTTATCCTTTTTTATAAACATATTCCAAATATTGTGAGAGTATTTCAAGGCAAAGAGAAAAGAGTTATTTGAAAGTTTATATAGAAGATTTTCGCTTTACATGTATCGTTGGAATTCTTGATTTTGAAAGAGTAACCCCTCAAGAAGTCATCATCAAGCTCCAACTCGAATATGAGTACAAAACAAGGTTTATCAACTATGCCGAGCTTGCAGAGCTTTTAAAGTTCACCATGCAAGAGCAGAAATTTGAACTCCTTGAGGAGGCACTGCTCTTTTTATTTGCTCTTTTAAAAGAGCATTACAAAAACATTTCAACCCTCTTCATTAAAATCACAAAACCCTCTATTTTAAAAGATTGCCTTGTGAGCGTAAGCGACTTTAGGGATTACTCTTTTAAGGCGTAATTGACAAGCAGTTTTGAGATTTCATAACTTGCATCCACAAACGCAAGTTCCCCAATATCTTTGAGATTTTTTCTCTCCTCTGTGCCCTCAACTTTTACAATAATATTTGCATTTTTACAAAACTCCAATACCGCCTGCGCGATAAGACGTTTGTTCTGCTGGCTGCTAACCGTGATGATAATGGCTTTTGCTGCATCAACCGCCAAAGATTCTAAAACTGGCCGTTTATTTAAGTGCCCAAAATAAGCCATATACCCTTTTGTTCTGGCTAAAAGTACATGTTTGAGGTTATCGGAGATAATAATAAAATTCGTCCCTCTTTCAAGGAGTTCAGAGGCCACGTTCCTGCCTAAAATAGAAAATCCAACAATAATAA
>JAVHOA010000046.1:0-3485 GCA_036169815.1 Sulfurimonadaceae bacterium | reverse complement strand
GTTATTACACATAGTTTGAATTTGTTGTAGCAGTTTTACATCCAACGATGTATCGATATTCTTTTTGAATAAACTCCTGTTTTTTAGCCCAAAATACAAATTTATAAAAGTTTGCGGATGTGTAAGGTGTGCATAAGCAAGTCTTACAAACCAAGAGCTAAATAATTCATCCTCCAATGGTGTTGGCACGATTATAAAAGGAGTGTCTTGAATTTTTAAAAATTTGACTTTTTTAATCATATATCTTGCAAACTTATAGATTTTTTTACATTGTCCATAGACATGTAACCACACTCTCTAATTTCATTGATTGTGATTTTTTCTTTGTTGTTTTGAATAGCATAAATAGCCGCTTTTTTAAGCAGAGCTACAATATCTCCAATATAGCCTTCTGATATATTTAAAATTTCCTGAGCGGTTTTTGAGTTCAGTATGTCAGACTCTTTTTTTAGCGGAAGTGTTGCAAGTATTGTTGCTAAAAGTGCTACATAATCTTTATCCATTTTCCATTTTGTGAGATATACAGGTCGAAATCTGCTGCTGATTTGAGTGTCGGTACTGATAGCCCTTAACGCATCTTTTGTACCTGAAAGAATAATTGGTATTTTCAGATTATTGCTTAAATTTTTTATAGCGTTTAGCATCTGCTTTTGTTTTGTGACGGAGCCGCTTAATATGTTGTGTATTTCATCTATAACAAGCATATTTACATTTAGTATCTCCAGATAATACTCAACCAAGTATTGTTTTTTGGCAGTATTGTCACTATCTTTGAAAGGCGCATTTATGCTGTCTAAAATAGTGCTGTATAGCCTTGTTTCACTTGGCTCGCTCGGAGCAATAATATATTTGACAGGAATGCCTGTAGCATGATATTTTTCAAAAAACTCTTTGGTTAGTTCTTCTGGATTCGTTTTAAATAAATCATAAGGCGGGTGAAGCTCTACAAATCTTTTAAGAAGTGAAGTTTTTCCATTGTTGGATGAGCCAACCAGCAAAACGCTTGTAACTCTGTCTTTCCCTTGTTCATAAGTTATGATGTCTTCTAGCTGATTTAAAATATTTTGGGCTAGAGGATAGTTAATCCAGCTCTCTTTAGCTATATAAGCTATTTTTTCATCTAAGCTTTTATCTAACATTGCTTTTGTATCTTGGGTTAATTCAATCATTGTTAGTCTCTTTTTGAGTTACTTCAAATATTTTAATATCATCAAACAGTGAATCAAAGTTATTGACACTGTTTTCCTTTTTGTCAATTGTTTCATTGCTTTTTATTTGTGATGTTCTTGGAGGTTTTGATTTTTTAAGTGATTGTTTTTTATGTGTGTTTGCAACATCCTGCTCCATCTTTTCCAATAGCTCATACGCTTCAAACAAGTTGTCTTCTGAATAATTTGAGATTTTTTTCTCTTTTAGATATCGCTTTACCGCGTACAAATCCCATAGTGTCATAACGGGAGCATATATCTTTCTATATGGCACATCGAAGTACTCTTTTATCTCTGGGTCATAAAAATAGATTTTTTGAATGTTTAGAGGGTCTCTTTTTATTTTATGCTGAATTTTATTTTTTGTATCATCAGCGACACCTATCCAATGTCTAAGCACATCTGAGTAGTATGTTATGCCATCAAGCGAGATTCCGTCTTTTTGAACGGTTCTGTAGTATGTGGGCAATAATGAAATTTTTATATTGTCTAAATCATCAATTATTGGAGGCAAAATACCTGTTCCTGCTGTTTCATCATCTCCGATAATTCCTTTGATGTATTTATCTTCTGGAGACATATCTATGCCGTGATGATACTTTTTATGATAAATATTTACAATGTAGTGTATAAGCCATTTTGTAAGTTCTTCAAATGTGAAAGTTGCTTCTTTTTGTGAGTTGTAGTCACCTTTTTGTGCGATATTTGAAAAAGTTGTACCGGAGAGATTATGTACTTCTTTGTTGATAGTACCGAGTACTCTCTCAACATGTGCTCCGAATTGCGGTCTGGCTACGGGGCGTTTTAGCAGTGTTATTCCGTATTCATCGCAGACTCTCTGCATATCTGATGACACCAAATCGGCGCCGTTATCAACATGAATGACTCGAGGCAAACCATATATATTCCACTCTCCTTCAACTTCTTGGCTTTGTAAAAACGAATCTTTTTTTGTAAAAACACTTAGCAAACACTGGCTTACATTAAAATAACCGGGTGCTTGTAATGAAATATAAATTCCGGCAATCATTCTTGAATATGTATCTATTGCTAATGTGAGATAAGGTCTTCCAAGTGGTTTTCTATGAATTTTATCTACAACAATTATATCTAGAGGAGTATGGTCAATTTGAACAACATCCATTGGATAGTTGCCCTCTGGATATTCTCCGTCAAAGTTTGAAAACTTTTCTTTTGCCATTTTATGACCATATCTTTTTTTCATAGCTTCTTTTGGATTAATAGCATCAATTCTATTTCTGACAGTATTTTCATGTGGAGCTTCAAGGTTGATTTTTTTGCACTCTCTAGCTATTCTGTTATATATTTTTCTAAATCCGTATCTTTGTTTACTAAGATATAACTCACTTAATATCTCTTGCACTATAGCTTCAGTTTGATTATTTAGCCTACTTCCTTTTTTACCTCTTTGAGAAGTTTTAGGAACTAATGAACTAACTTGAGCTGTTTGCTCATAGATTTTTATCCAACTGTAAATTGTTACGGCACTTTGATTGTTTTGTTTGGCAATTTCTTCAACACCCCTTCGTGTGCGTTTTACAAAAACTAAATCTTTGATAATTTCATATCGTTTTTTAGCTTCTCCCCACTCTTTTTCAGAATAGTTGTCAATGTGGTCCTGGCTACTTTGTTCTGCAAGTTTTGAAGAAAGTTTTTCTATATTTGTTGTAACAATATGTTTTGATTTTTCGTTTTGAATCATTACTTCAGACAAACTTACAACTTTGACAACTCTGTATGCTTCATTGTCAAAAAAGACTAAAGCGTCTTTTGCAAAATCAATCTTTCCCATTAGATTTTCCTAAATAATTGAGTGTGGTTTTCATAGTCAGTTTTTTATATAAATCCGCAGTTTCAGTGTTGTGAAAAATGTAGTTCCATATGTAAGGCAAGTATTCTAGTTGTTTGTGTTGGTTGGTATGAAGTTTTAATAAAATTTCTTTTACTTCAATATTTTTATTTGATTGTAGGATTTGCTCAATTGCATTAGTTTTATCATTTGAAGATGGTATGAAAACAAATTTGTATAAAAATTTTAAATTCTCTAAATATTGTTTGTCTATCATCTCATCTGTAAAAACTTCAAAATCCAGACCGTGTTTTTCTTTTATATGCTCTTTCAAAATGCTAATTTTTTGTTGCAGTTCCGGATTGTTGTCTAGCTCATTAGCATATTTGACTTCAAACAATTTTTGTGTACCGTCTTCATATGTAACTAATGTGTCAGGAGTATATCTTCGCTTTTTATTATCAGTA
>JAVHOA010000045.1:0-3521 GCA_036169815.1 Sulfurimonadaceae bacterium | reverse complement strand
GCGCTAAACGCTGCTGCATCATTCATAGCCATATCAGCAAGAATTTTACGGTCAAGCTCGATGCCAGATTTATGAAGACCATTGATGAAAGATGAATAGTTGATGTCATTTAAACGACATGCTGCATTGATACGAACGATCCATAAACGACGGAATTCGCGTTTGTTTTGTTTACGGTCACGAAAACCATAGTACAATGAACGTTCAACTTGCTCTTTTGCTTTACGGTAGTGTTTACGACGACCACTATAAAAACCCTTTGCAAGTTTTAATATCTTTTTGTGACGTGCTCTACGCACCGTACCAGTTTTTACTCTTGGCATATTATTTTCCTTTTCTTGACCCGATCAGCATTTTGCGATGGGTGCCACGCTTTGTTGGTGGACTTTCCCACGTTTTGTGTGGAGATTTGAGATGGCTTACAATTAAGCGATCATTGCCTTAATATTTTTTTCGTCAACTTTTGCTACAACTTTTGGTGCATTTTGATTGCGACGAGTCCCTGCATCTTGTTTTGTCAAGATATGGCTTCTAAACGCTGTTCCACGTTTCACAGTACCATTTTTCTTGAATTTAAAACGCTTAACAGCGCCTTTTACCGATTTCATCTTTGGCATCTGGCTCTCCTTTTGTAAAATTCTAAAGCTGTAAAAACAGACTTTAAGGGCGAAAGTATATCTAAAAAAAGCAAAAAGTAAAATAAATAAATACTCTATATGCTACGGAATACTTATTATTTTTGTCAGAAAATAATTCCTATTTTATGTGTTTTTTAGCTGTGAAGTTATTTCTGGTCTCTAACATAATAGTGAAATTTAATATTGTTTGGGGCATAATTGAGGGCAATTCCGAAGCTTGCTAGAGTTTTGAGAGGTGCCCTTTCGTTATTGAGCAATTTTGCTTGTTTTTTAGTTTGCAACGGGTGTTACGCACTCTTGTAAAAAAGAGCGTAACGCCCTCTAATTTTCTCGAAAAGTTACCTTTTCGTAGCTTCAGGGGGTTACGTAACATCAGTTTGTAATGAAAATATTTGGGGTATAAATGGAGATATATGAAACATGTAGATTTAGGCTCTGCCGTACGAAAAATATCTTTTTGCGAAACCGACGGAAGAGTTGGGGCCATAACAGAGAACGGTAGTTTTTTTGTTTTAAATGATGAGTTGAAAAAAGTAGCTGGCTTTAAAACAAATTATGCCCAAGAAAATGGTTTTAGACATACACAGTTTATATCTTATGATCTACGATATATTGCGCTTTGCAAACAAAAAACAAATCAAGCTGTTATCATGGATACTGTCAATAAAAAGGTACTTTATGCCGCCTCAAAAAATAGTGGAGAGATAGAAACAATCTATATTGATGTGCAAAACAAGTACCTTGTTACTGGCGGGATGGATGGAAGAACATATATGTATGATTTAAAAACGGGGCATTTTCTCTACAATCTTCCCTCACATGCAGACTATGTGACAGCAATCACGATGACAAATACTACCCAGTTAATAGCTACAGGTAGTTTTGATGGAAAAATCTCAGTTACCAATATTAATACGTTAAAAAATGCGATTAAGCTCTTGGGACACAATGCCGCAATTATTGGTATTGAGTTTTTAAATAAAGGAAAACTTGTTTCTGCGGATAAAAATGGAGGATTAATTATTTTTGATTTTAATCAACAGAAGATTCACAAGCGCCTAGAGTCCTCGCCTGACGAAATAACTGCAATAAAAGTTGATCCAAATAGAGATTTCTTGTTTGTTGGTTCAAAATTAGGGCGTATTTCAGTGTACGATTTAAAAACAGAATCTCTTTTAACCCATTCTCTTCATAAATTTAGTTCGCCAATAACAGATATTAGTATTGCCAAAAACAATTTACTCATTGTTGGGTTTAAAAGTGGAATGATCTTTAAAAACAAATTGATTGACGAAGAAAAGTATATGAAAATG
The DNA here is from genome assembly GCA_036169815.1 of Sulfurimonadaceae bacterium. GTDB lineage: Bacteria > Campylobacterota > Campylobacteria > Campylobacterales > Sulfurimonadaceae > Hydrocurvibacter. Next base: position 1,570 of record JAVHOA010000045.1, on the reverse strand, counting down.
TATGATGCTGGAGAATATGCTGGGATATACAAAGAGCTAGAGAAGTCACCTTTTGTGATCTTTTCACTCGCCTATGAAAAAGTTGAGAGCAAGTGGGAAGCAAGTTTTCAAATAGCAAAAGATTATCTTGCAGATAGAAAGAACGAGGAAGCCAAAACAATTCTTATACCTTTTGAGTCTGTTCCAAAGAAAAAAACACTGATTAGAATGCTATTAAATGACTTTGAAGAATTTAATAAATTTAAGTCTCTTGTGGAAATGAGACGCTTTGCACTTGCTTATTCTCTAGTGTTAAAGTATCCTCTCTTGGAAGAAACAAAAGAGTATCGAATGATGGAAAATGAGTGGAAGAGAAATTTTAATAAAGCACAAGACATCATATTAGATCCCCGTTCGGATTCGGCGGTTTCTGAGTTATTTAAAGATTTTAAGGGTATTCCCTCAAAGACAAAGCAAATTCAACAGCTCATGAAAGATAAAACGATTTTTAATATGTTTAAAAAGCGCACAGATGCAAAAAATTATAAAGAGGTACTCGCCCTTGCAAACCAATACCCTTTCTTAAAAGAGCTGGACGCATACAAACAATTCTTAAAAATCGCTAACGCGGCCCAAGTGAGTCTTACCAAAGCTATGGCATCGCTCGATTATTCAAAAGCAAGAGAATATATTGGGTTGCTTGAATCTTTTGAGGAGTATGCACAAAGTGCAGAGGAAGCAAAACGAGAGCTCTCTTTACTGATTCAGTTAACGGGGTATTGCCAATCTAATGATATAAAAAAACTATTTGAAATCACGGATTCACTCAATTATGAGATTGAACTTGATTGTATAAAAAAACTGCAAGCAAAGTGGAATGCCACATTGGATCATGCAAATTCTCTCGCCGCAAAAGGTGATGTAGTAGGGGTTATCAATAGTTTTGGAGAGTATTTTAAAATAGATTCCAAAAGCGATCTCATCAAAAAAACAATTCTTTCTGCATATAGAAAAAAGATTGAGTATTTTATGCAAAAAGCAGGAAAAGAAGATGAACGAACAAAGCTCTCAATAAAAAATAAGATTCTTAGTTTGGAAAATCTTCTTGGGACAACGGAAGAGTTGGTTTCTCTTGATCTTGCCTTTAAGATGTTTTATGGAGAGTTGGTTGGACTTGATGGAGATAAACGTGAAAAAGAGGTAAGCAGGGAAAAATATGAAGAGTATTTTTCTCCAGTGAAATAATTTTTTTGTTTGAAAATTTCTTTTGACTAGAGACTTACTACTGAAGATTGCTAGAGTTTTGAGAGGTGCCCTTAATAAGAGTTGAAGTAAAATATACAAAAAAAATTTAGAATTGAGGATGTGGTATGGAAGTTCAAAATGTCATGGAAGTTGCAACAAAAGATGTGCTTACCATTTCTGAAAATGAATCGGTGAATACGGCGATTGCCATGATGTATGAAAAAAATCACAGAGATATCGTTGTTCTTACGAAAAAACATAAAAAATTTGGGATGCTTAGTGCCGTTGATCTTATTAAGATGAAAAAAGAGGGACTTGATTTTAACGCTTCGATAGCCTCCATCCC
>JAVHOA010000044.1:28511-46947 GCA_036169815.1 Sulfurimonadaceae bacterium | reverse complement strand
TTATTTTCCGCTTAAATTTTCATCATAAAAAAAGAAAAAAAGGCTTACATGTAAGCCTTTTTTCACTACAATTTTTCTCTTACAATGGCAACTGCTGCAACCATATTTTTTAAGCTTGGTTTGACTTCTTCCCATTTGCGTGTTTTAAGCCCACAATCAGGATTGATCCAAAGTTGCTCTTTTGGTAGCACTTCTAATAGCTTCTCAATCTGCGCTACCATCTCCGCAACGCTTGGAACTCGCGGAGAATGAATATCATAAATCCCTGGGCCAACCTCTTGTTTGTAGCCGACCTCTTTAAAGATTTTGAGCAGTTCATTGCCGCTTCTTGCCGTTTCTATGGAGATGACATCTGCATCCATCGCTTCGATGGTTTTAATAATATCATTAAACTCGCTGTAACACATATGCGTATGGATTTGCGTCTCTTTTTTTGCGCTACTTACTGAGAGTTTAAAGCTTGCAACTGCCCATTTTTCATACGCTTGCATTTTCGATTTTCGCAGTGGATAGCCCTCTTTAAAAGCTGCTTCATCCACTTGAATGATTTGAATATCTGCATTTTGAAGGTCACTCACCTCATCGTGAATCGCCAACGCAATTTGTTGCGCAACTGCATCTCTTGGCATATCATCGCGCACAAACGACCAGTTCAAAATCGTCACAGGGCCAGTGAGCATCGCTTTCATAATATGTTTTGTTTTGCTTTGGGCATAGCATATCCACTTGACTGTCATCGGATTTGGACGGCTGATATCTCCATAAATAAAAGGTGGTTTGACACATCGGCTTCCATAACTTTGTACCCAGCCATTTTGACTAAATCCATATCCATCCAACTGCTCGCCAAAATACTCCACCATATCGTTGCGCTCAGGCTCTCCGTGCACAAGCACTTCAAGACCAATCTCCTCTTGAAAAGCGATACATGTATCGATATATTCCCTCATCGTTTCTTCATAACCCTCAAGTGAAAGCGAGCCTTTTTTATAGGCAGCTCTGGCTTCTCGCAGCTGTGGCGTTTGAGGGAAAGAACCAATAGTCGTGGTTGCAAGCTCTTTGTACTGGAGTTTTGCTTTTTGCAGTTTGATGCGCTGTGCATACTCGCCCTCACGCTTACATGTAACAATCTCTTTTGCTCTTTGCAGTACCGCTTGGTTGTGAATTTTTGGAGAGTTTTTTTTCTGCGCATCAATGTAAATATTTTGCTCATATAAAGCTTTTTCATCAGCGTTGAAGCCCTCAAGCCCTTTAAAATAGCGTTTTGAAATCAAAACGATTTCTTGGAGTTTTTCCTCACCATAACTTAACCAGCTTTTCATCTCCTCTTCCATCTTCTCTTCATAACGCAAAGTAAAGGGTACATGTAAGAGTGAACAAGAGGTACTTACTATGAGTTTCTCTTTTGCAACAAACGAACCAATTTGCTCTAAGAGTGTCTGCGTGTTTATAAAGCTGTTTTTCCAGATATTTCTCCCATCAACCACGCCAGCGACTAAAAATTTGTCACTCTCTTGTATCGCTTTGAGGGAGTCTAAATTCTCTACTCCATGTACAAAATCAAGTCCAATTCCCCAAATAGGCGTATTGACTAAAATCTTTGTGGCTTCACATGCATGTTCAAAATAGCTGACAACTATGAGTTTGACATGGCCTGCAACTCCAGAAAGTTTATCGTATGTTGGTTTGATTAAGCTGAGCACTTTTGAGTCCAAATCTTTGACAAATATCGGCTCATCGATTTGCACAATAACACTCTCATCAAGCTGTGCAATCTGCTCTAAAAGCTCACAATAAAGGGCAACAATTTTATACGTGAGGGCATAACAATCGCCGCCATCCACTCTTTTACTGAGCCCCAAATAAGTCAATGGACCAATAATATTGATCTTCGTTTGGATACCTAGCGCTTTTGCTTCTTGATATTCTGCAATGATTTTTGACGCATTGAGCGTGTAAACATCTTCAAGTGAGAGTTCAGGCACAATGTAGTGATAGTTTGTGTTAAACCACTTTGTCATCTCCATCGCAACCCTACTCTCATCTCCTCTTGCCATCGCAAAATAAAGTGATTCCTCTTTTAAAGTTTGGAACCTTTTTGGAATAGCTCCCAACATCACAGAAGTATCTAACATAGTGTCATACAAACTAAAATCGTTTGAACTAATATGCGCAATCCCTGCATCTTTTTGATACAACCAGTGTCTTTTTTTCAAGAGTGATGCTACTTGTTCTACTGCACTAAAAGGGACTTTTTTTGCCCAAAAATCCTCTAAAACTCTTTTTAACTCTCTTTGCTCGCCTATTCTTGCAAAACCTGTTACATAACTTTTTGACATTGAAATTTCCTTGTATTTTTTGTTTTTGTTTTTTTTTCGTTGGAAATTAAAAAGTGAGTGGAGGATGTACGCCAGTGCGACGAAATGCAAAATATTTACAATAAAATGGACATCGTGGGATAAAAAGATTGATAAGAAGAGAGAGCCGAGCTCGTAAACGAAAAAAAAGATTACAAGCGCAAGGCTTTGTGCTTACAATCAGCGGTGATTCTAAAAGATTTGGTGGATCATCGACATCGCCAATGGCATCTTTTTCACCAAAAAACCGAGTATCAAGAAGCGAGTATGCAAAAGTAACTTGACTTTGCAAACGAGGCGCTATGCTGTAAGCGAGTATTGCAGACAATGTAAAATAGTTTTTACCAAATCCCAATGGTCGCCTCAACACACGCTCCTCTCGTTTTTTTTTGCAAAATTATAGCACTTTTATTTGACGTAATCGACCACTCTTGTTTTTTCAACGACCTCTTTAATAAACGCCACCACTTCCAAATGCGCAGGATGGGTAGCATAAATTTGTAGATTTTCTTTATTTGCAAAGGTTGCATAAAGACTCATATCACAAGAGCGCTCACTTTTGCTAAAATCGATGCCGACTTCCATACTTGCAAGCTCTTTTATTTGAGGAGGCAAAGCTTCAAGTAACTCCTTTACATGGTAGAGATTTTGCGCTCTATTTTCCTCTTTAAAATCAAACATTACAATGTGAACTACCATCTTCTCTCCTAATAAATTTTAATAAATATTTCTCTTTTTATATGAGACTTCTTGCATAACAAATAGACGCATCATCACAAACAAACCTACTCGTCATCCCTTCTTAAGCAGAACCTTACTGGCTTAGCAAGTCTCGCAAGCTCTCTTTTGGATCTTTTCCTTCTAAAATATTATAAACCTCTGTTGCAATTGGAAGATAGATGCTTTTCTCATTTGCGATACCATGCAAGGCGTACGCCGTTCCAATTCCCTCAGCTACTTCACCAAGCTCTTGTACAATCTGCTCTTTTGAGATTCCTTTTGCCAAACCAAGCCCGACTCGAAAGTTTCTAGACATGGTCGAAGTTGCCGTTAAAAAAAGATCTCCCGCACCGCTCAAACCTATAAAACTCTCATCACTCGCGCCATAATAGTGTCCAAACCGTTGCATCTCAACAAGTCCGCGAGCTATAAGCGAAGCTGCGGCATTTTTACCAAGGCAAAGCCCCTCACAGATTCCAGCAGCAATAGCGATTACATTTTTATATGCGCCTGCAACCTCTGCACCCATTACATCTGTTGCTGTATATGTCTTGATAAAATGAGGAAAAAATAAAGCAAATTTTGCACTTAAAGCCTCATTTTTCGAGTTGATAACCAAGGCTGTTGGAAGTGAGCGCATCACCTCTGAAGCAAATGAGGGACCAGAAAGAAAACAGAGATTTTCCTCTGGAAGATACTTGCTATAGATCTCATTTAAAAACTTTCCACTGCTTGCTTCTATCCCTTTTGAAGCCACAAGAATCTTTTGCCCCGAAAATATAAAATTCTCTTCTAGCCACTGAGAAATTTGTTGGGCTGGGATGGTGATAACAAGATATTCAAAAGAAACAATCTCGTGCATTGGTATAAAATTTTGCAGCTCTCTTGGAGTACGAGAACTTATAAAAACATCATTTTTTTCTCCAAGAGCAAAACAAAGTGCACTCCCCCATTTTCCAGCTCCAATCACACCTATTTTCATCTTTTTTCACCTTTATGTAGCAACTCAAAATTTTCTATATCGTTTTTAAAACCAACGAGGATCAAAATATCTCCCGCTTTTAATGGCTCATGATTTGCTCTTTTTGTATAGATGAAAGCGGTTTCAAGATTTTCTCGTATGACCGCTAAAACAATCAGTCCATATTTGTATTTCCAATCCACATTTTCGATATTGTGCCCAATAAACGTGGCATGTTGCGGAATAAGCCATTGCGCAATTTTAAGCTCATTTTCTGCATAAAGAATGGTATTTAAAATCTCAGTTACAAAAGGGCGGACCAACATCTCCGTAATAATATTGACCGTTGTTTGTGTGATGGGAATAATCTTGTTGGCTCCAGCCATTTTGAGCTTACGCCCATTCTCTTGATCGGTTGAAAGCGCAATGATAAGAAGTTTTTCAAAAGTAGCACGCAAAGATATGGTTAAAAATATATTTTGAGAACTCTCTTCAAGCGCACAAAATACAATCAAATTCTCAATATCATACGCATTTTCCAAGCTCGACCATTCATCCAAAAGATCAAATTTTGCAACTTTAAAACCTTTGTCTTGAAGGGCTTTTTTGTCCTCATCTTGCAAAACAAGCAGTGTGATATCGCTATATTTTGTTTTGAGACTTTGTGCAATTTCCAAAGCAAATTCGTTGTAGCCAAATAGAACAGCAGCTTGCATCATCTCCCTTTTTTATGAAGATGTTTTTTAAACTCTTCAACAAACATATAATCACCCACAACAATCAAAAGATCACCCACATCGAGTAAGGTGTCATCCAAAGGATTAAATAAAAATCGCTTCAAAGTGCTTTTATAAACACCAAGCATTAAAAGTTTAAATTTTTGGCAGTGCATTTTACTCAAATCACCATAATGCTGCAAGACCAACTCATCTACGAGAATCTCGGATATCTGTATGCCATTTGTTGCAGAGCGCAGCGTGTGAATGAGTTCAAATGCTACGGGTTGTCCTATGTACTCTTTTGCCATAAGACCAATAAACTCTTGAGAATAAATAATTTTATTTACTCCTGCCATCTCAAATTTTTTACGATTATTTTTTGATTCTAAGGTTGCGATAATCTCTACATGCTTGGAGATAGAGCGCACTGTCAAGGTAGTATAAATATTTTCCACATCACTCTCGTCCAAACACAAAACCGCTTTAACTTGTGTTGCAAAATTTATTTTTAGCTCTTCGTAGGTGCTTAAAAGCCCAGAATCATATGCAAATGCTAATATCCCATCTTTTAGAGCGTCTTTTACAAACACTGGATTTTTTTCTAAAACGATAATTTTAAAACCATCACTTTTTAACTTTAATGCAACTTGACGGCCAATCTCTTTGTAACCACAAATCAAATATATTCTCTTTAATTTTGAAATATCTTCAATACTCTTAATCTCTTTAATCTCTTCGATTTTTTCAGTGAAAGCAGAAACTACAAGTGAAGTCGTAAATGCCATAACAGCCACACCCGAAATAATAACAATAAGCGCAACCACCCTTCCCGCTTCACTTACAGTGACAATATCACCATATCCAACCGTAGCAATAGTGACAATCGACCAATAAAAAGCGTCAAAGAGCGTATTTATCTTTGAGTTTACATTATTGGCTTCCATGACATACACCAAAACAGAGGAAACAAAAACAATGATTGAGGCAAAAACAAAAAGCGTTGTAAATTCAAAGCGTTTTGTCGATAAGACAGAGGCAAATGTCTTGATACTTCTTGTATAGCGAAAGAGTTTAAAGATTCGAAATAAAATAAAAATACGCAAAAGCCGTAACTCATGAAAAAATGGAACTATGGCAAGCAAATCGATAAGAGAGCTAATGGAGCGAATATGCTCAAATTTAGAAGCGAGCACTTTGTAAAGTGCGCGTCTGAGTCGAAACTCTCGTGAAAGTGTCGTATCTTTTTCATACTGAGTGATAATAAGCGAAGTGACACTGTCATGCAGCCAAAGGCGAATAACATATTCAATCATAAAGACAACAGAAACGACATAATCGTTAAAAAACTTCAAATCTGGATGGATATCCGATTTGACTTCTCGAATCAAGATAAAAACACTTGAAAAAATCATAAAAATCATAAAAAAATCAACATACTTTTTAAATTTAAATTGATCATTTTCAAAAAAATTATAAAAAGTATGTTTGACTTGCGAATATTTACTTGAACCATTTAGCGCATAAACAGCTCCAATAAAGAAACGCGTGAAAATTTGCATACTAACTCAATTTGGACTTTAGAAGATCATTAACAGCCTGAGGGTTTGCGCTTCCTTTTGAAACTTTCATAATTTGTCCAACAAAAAAGCCAAAAAGCTTCTCTTTACCGCTTCTATACTCTGCGACTTTCTCTTGATTTGCGCTTAGTATCTCATCAATCATCGCTTCAATCGCACCTGTATCACTCACTTGTTTGAGACCTAGTTTTTCGATAGTTGCATCGACATCACTCGCATTTTCCATCATAAAATCCAAGACATCTTTTGCTGCTTTTCCGCTAATAGTATTATCTTCTATGCGTTTGACAAGTGTGCCTAGTTTTTTTGCATCCACAGGAGAGTTTTCAACATTCATGCCACCTTTGAGACGCCCTTGAAGCTCAACGCTCAGCCAAGTCACACCATTTTTCGCACTGATGCCCTCTTGCATCATAGCTTCAAAGAACTTTGCCATCTCAAGTGCCGACGTAATAACAGAAGCGTTGTATTCATTCATCCCATATTCATTCACAAAACGCAGTTTTTTCTCATCTGGAAGCTCTGGAATTTTTGTCGCTATTACATAGATTTCATCTGTAACCACAGCTTTTAGGAGATCAGGCTCTGGAAAATAGCGATAATCTGCTGCTTCCTCTTTACCGCGCATACTTCTGGTTTCCTGTTTTGCTTGATCAAAAAGACGCGTTTCTTGTACAATCTCGCTCTCATATACACCATCTTCCCAAGCCTCTTTTTGACGTAGTACTTCAAGCTCTATAGCTCTTTGGATAAAACGAAATGAGTTGATATTCTTAATCTCTACACGCGTATAAAGTTTATCATCCCCTTTTGGACGGATCGAGACATTGACATCTACACGAAAAGATCCCTCTTGCATATTTGCATCACTAATATCCAAATAACGCACAATTGAGTGCAACTTTTTAAGATACAAAATAGCTTCTTCAGCACTTCTCATATCAGGTTCTGAAACAATCTCTAAAAGTGGTGTTCCAGCGCGGTTTAAATCTACTTTTGAGATCTCTCCATCATGAATGTTTTTCCCAGCATCCGCTTCAATATGCGCACGATTGATCCCGATGATTTTTTTTGTTCCATCTTCAAAATCGATCTCTAACTTTCCATGCTCCACAATTGGAGTGTAGAGTTGCGTAATCTGATACGCCGATGGACTATCTGGGTAAAAGTAACTTTTGCGGTCAAAATAAGATGTTCTATTGATAGTCGCACCAATGGCTGTACCAAACATAACTGCTTTTTTTAAAACTTCTTTGTTCAAAACAGGAAGTGCTCCAGGAAGTGCAAGACATGTGGGGCATGTGTTTGTATTTTGTTGGTGATTAAAACTTGTTGGACATGCACAAAAAAGCTTTGTTTTAGTGTTGAGTTGGACGTGGACTTCAAGTCCTATGACGATTTCAAACATTTTTAGTAACCTTCTATAAATTTTCTTATTGATGCATACGCAAACACTCCGCAAGATGCCACAGCTTCAATCTGTTCATCTGTCGTGATGCCACCGAGTGCAATTATCTTAGTATCTATTTTACCTACAATTTCTTTTAAAGGAGCTAAACCTTTAGGTTCTCCTTTGTTTGGTGAACTGAAAATTGGGCTAAAAGTTACAGCATCAGCGCCCAATGCGCTTGCATACTCTGCCTCTTGGTATGAGTGTGTACTAGCAACGACAAAAAGTCCCACTTTTTTTGCATCAGCAATAGCATCAAACTGTGTCGAATTAAGATGTACACCAAAGGCACCCAATCGGTGTGCAAGATAATAATCTTGATGTAAAAGTGCTAAAACATTTTTTTGCTTACATGTAAACAAAAAAGCTTGCGCGAAAAGTGCATAATTTGGATTTTTTTTATCTCGATACAGAGCAAAATCAACACTGTTTTTATCGATAATGGATGGAAGTATATGCGTAAAACTGGCAAGATTGTTCCCGTAGAACTCGGGATCAGTTATCAAGTAGCTTTTGATCATGGAGATCTGTTTGTATGCGTTGCAAAATCTCTGTCTGTTTCTTTTGTTCTTCGCGCATCTCTCTTTTTATACTCAGTGAGTCGATGAGTAAAATAACAAGCGATGAAAGAAAAATAAAAACAAAACTAAATGAGAGCGCTTGCGGAATTCCAAAAGAGAGAAAAAATGTAAAGGTAGCAAAAGTGCCCAATAGAATAAAAGCTATTGAAGCACCATGCAAGAAACTAAGGATTTTGTTAAATAAAATCTCTTGCATAAAAGCAGATTTTTAGTGGTCTTGCGAAACTGTAATCGCTCCGCCAAGGTAAACATACGTAAGCATCATGAAAATAAACGCTTGCAAGAATGCCATAAATGTAAGCAATGCAAATGGGATAATCGGTAAGAACCAAGGTGCAAGCATCAAAATTACCATCAAGAACATATCATCACCTTTCACATTTCCAAAAAGACGGAAGCTCAAAGAGATAATACGGGAGATGTGAGAAACGATTTCGATTGGAAACATTAACCATGCCAACCACCAAACAGGACCTAGAAAATGTGCAAAATAGGCGACAATTCCGTTGCGACGAATACCCTCAAAGTTATAGTAAAAGAAAACCAAAAGAGCCAAAGCTAAGGTAAAGTTCAATGAAGAAGATGGTGCTTCAAAACCAGGAATAACGCCAATGAGGTTTGCAACTCCGACAAAAAGACCAATCGTAGCCACAAGCGGAAGATAACGACGAGACTCTTCGTGACCCATAACATCTGCACCCATTGAAAGCACACCGCCAAGGTATGCTTCAAATACATTTTGAGTTCCCTTTGGAATCAAACGTAAGTTTGCCATAGCAACCTTTGCTAAAATAAGCACAATCACAGCTGTTAAAAGCATGTGTGTGATAAAAATGAACGTATGGTCTTCTGAAATCAAACCAAAAAAAGTAAATAATTCACCCATTCGAGTATGCCCCTATCTTGAAATAATGGCGAGATTATAGTGCAACTTGCATTAAATTAATCTTTTTAAACACTTGAAGGAAAAACTAAACTTGTTTTCTATGCCATATCTTTAATCATTTCATTGCATAATTGGCGCATGAAAACACTCGATACAATCTTGCTTTATCACGAGCGCACCAAACACCATCTAAACCATTACGCTGCATCTTTGGGCTATATGGATTGGGCAACACAGCCTGATCCTTTTCGCCGATACAAAGGTGCAAGAGCAGTGCAACTGCCACTTGCCTTTGAAAATGCCACACCGCCTTATCACCTTTTATGGGAGCAAAACGCTGTGCCAAAAGCACCTTTATGCAAAGAATCAATCTCCCAACTTCTTCAATTTTCTCTCTCAATCTCAGCCTATAAAAGTGCCAATGGCTCTTCGTGGGCACTACGATGCAATGCCTCAAGCGGCAATCTGCAACCAACCGAGGGCTACACTATTTTACCGCCACTTGAAGGAATCGCAGAGCATACAAGCATTGCTCACTATGCGCCCTACGATCACAGTTTGGAAATTTTAAACGAGTTTGACACCTCTTTTTGGAGCAAGTTCCCACAAAATAGTTTTTTAATCTCTTTGAGCTCTATCATCTGGCGAGAGGCGTGGAAGTATGGAGAGCGCTCTTTTCGCTATACGCAGCTTGATGTGGGACATGCGCTTCAAGCCTTACATGTAAGCGCAAAGATGCTTGGATGGAGTCTTTCTTTGGTAGATACTTGTGAATTAAACACTGTTGATACGCTTTTAGGCTTTCATAAACAAAACCACTTTCATACAGTAGAACATGAAGAAAGTGATATGTTATTGCTTGTTTCACAAGAAAATAGCGTTAGATGGCAGGGTGATTTGAAACTTCTTTTACAAGCAAACCAAAGCACTTATAAATCCAACACAACTGTTGCCAACACGCTGAGTAGTTCTCATCATCATTGGGAAATACTTGATGGCATCAATGATGCAACACACTTTACGCCAACTTCAACTCTCCCACTGTTTCCCCAAGAACCTTTACATGGCCGCAGACAAGTAAGCAAAGAGTCCAAAAAGGTTATATGCAATCGTCGAAGCGCGCAGATGATGGATGCAACTCGCTCACAAATTAGCCAAGAACAATTTCAAGCTCTTTTACAAAGTGTATGGCACACAAAAGCGGACGTGCATTTGGTCCTTTTTGTCCATAATGTGCAAGGTTTGCAAAGTGGACTCTACTGCTATGTGCGTGACGCACAAGATCTGCCAACACTCAAAGAAAACTTTGATGCAAACTTTTTGTGGATTGAAGTTTTTGAACATTGTTATCTTTTAAAAAGAGGCGAGTACAGAACTATTGCCAAAAAAATATCCTGCTCACAAGATATCGCCAGCGATGGCGCATTTTCTCTTAGTATGATTGCTAAATTTGCATCAGTTTTACATGAATCAAACCCCCAAAAATATAAAGAGCTTTATTATGAATGCGGTGCCATCGGTCAGCAACTCTATCTTGAGGCAACTTCTCTTGAACTCAGTGCCACAGGCATTGGCTGTTTTTTAGATGATGTAATGCACCGTTTGCTCGGATTAGAAAACAATAACTACCAATCTTTATACCATTTTACGATTGGAAGAGCAATCATCGACACAAGAATCCAGACACACCAACCCTATTTATTTAGATAAATATTGCTATACTTTTCGCATGAAAAAAGTAGCTATTATCGGGGCTGGCGCAGCGGGACTGAGTGCGGCGGTTCTTCTTGCAAGAAGTGGGTTGCATGTTGATATTTTTGAGCAAAATGCAAAAAATGCAAAAAAAATCCTCGTTTCTGGAAACGGACACTGCAATATCACCAACAAATTTTTAGAAAGTTCTCACTACATAAGCGAAAACCCCCGCTTTATAGAACCTACCCTCAAACGCTTTGGGTACTATGAATTAGAACACTTTATGAACTCTATCGGAATTCTTTTTAGCGCAAAAGAGGATGGACGTACTTTTCCTCTGTGTGGTGAAGCAGCCAGCGTTGTGCGGGCTTTTGAAGAGACACTCTCACATCTTGGTGTCACAATTTTTAATGAATGCAAAATCGACTCCATCACAAAAGAGCACACTTTTACGCTTACATGTAAGGAAAAAAAGTATGGCGCTTATGATGCGCTCGTTATAGCAACGGGGCTGCTTGCCTATCCTCAGCTTGGCGGATGCGATGATGGTGTTGGATTTGCACACTCTTTTGGGCACACAAGTTTTCCGCCTTACCCTTCACTTGTCGGTTTACATCTTCATCCCTTTGCATACGAAGAGCTCGCAGGGGTAAAGGTGGATGCGCAGCTAAGCATCTTTGTTGATGGTTTAAAAGCAAAAAGCGTGCAAGGTGACCTTTTATTTACCAAATATGGCGTTTCTGGTTTGGGAATTTTTGATCTCTCTCAAATCGCTTCGCATGCGCTTATAAATGGTTCAAACGTAGAAATTGTGCTCAATCTTTTAAAAGATGGCAACGCCCAGTCACTCACGTCACAAATCCTTCAATTATGTAAAATGGTTCCAGAAAATAAAATCTCTACTGTTTTAGGCGCTCTTTTGCCTGCAAAACTAGCATCTGTAGTTTTAAAAGAGTCTCGTATCACAGCAGAGACAAAAGCCTTACATGTAAACACTAAAATGGTTAAAACGCTTATCAACAGGTTGCAAAATTGGAGATTTAAAGTGAGTGATACGCATGGTTTTTCTCATGCAGAAGTGTGTGGCGGCGGAGTCAATACCCTTGAAATTGATGAGAAAAGTTTTGAGTCTAAAAAAGTTAAAAATCTCTATTTTGTGGGTGAAGTTTTGGATGTTTTAGGAGAACGTGGAGGCTATAATTTTCAGTTTGCTTTTAGCTCGGCGATCCTTTGCGCGGAGGCAATCATTCATAAAAATAATGCTAAAATAAATAAAAAAGGAAACCTATGAGTGTTTGGATAGTTCTTGGAGTTGTTGGAGTTGTACTTGTTTTGATTTACAATTCCATTATTCTCAAAAAAAATCAGGTCGAAAATATTTTTGCTGGAGTGGACGCTGTTTTAAAAAAGCGTTATGACCTTATCCCAAATCTTGTGGCCGCAGTTTCTGAGTATATGCAGTTTGAAAAAACTACTTTGGAAAAAGTGACACAACTCCGCTCCGAGGCCAATAAACCGCATCTCAATGCAAATGATAAGATAGAACTTGATGCAAAAGTAAGTGCTGCACTTGGTTCCATTATGGTGAGTGTTGAAAACTATCCAGAACTTCAATCCAATGAAAATATCATGAACCTACAGCACAATCTCACAGAGATAGAATCGCAAATAGCCGCATCACGCCGTGCATACAATCAAGCGGTTACGGATTACAATAATATAAAAGAGATGTTTCCAACAAATATAGTCGCCTCTTTTATGAATCTTCCAAAAAAAGAGCTTTTTGTTATTGATGAAACGAATCGTAGCAATGTCGATGTGAAGGGACTTTTTCATTCCTAATACATGAAAAGTATCAACCAACTCACAGAATTTTACTACACAACACTCTATCCACGCATCATACAACTTGAGCAAAAAAGAAAAGAGATACGCTTTAGAATTACCGTTATTTTTATCATTTTAGCATCGCTTGGTGTTTCACTTTTTTATTTTTTAACAGACAAATTGCAACATACCAATCTGTTTATTACTCTATTTTTTGTCATCTCCTTCTTAGCGAGTAATGCTTTTATTGTTAAGTTTTTGGCAAAAGATTATATTTTCTCTTTTAAAACCCAGATTATAGAGCCACTTCTCAAAGAGATTGAGCCCACACTTACCTATAATCCAGCAGACAAAATACAACAGCAAACTTTTGTGAAATCTGAGCTCTTTAAAGAACCCATAGAACGCTACAATGGAAGTGACTATGTCAGTGGAAGCATAGATGGAGTAGCGATTCGCTTTTGTGATCTTTGTGTAGAAAAAAAAGAGCAAGATTCAAAAGGGCATACCAATCACACAAAAAATTTTCAAGGGCTCTTCCTTGTTACTTCGTTTAACAAGCATTTTTTTAAATCAACTATAATACTGCCAGATTTTGCCCAAAACCTTTTTGGTTCTCTTGTTGGAGCTTGGTTTCAGTCCAACAACTTCACAAGAGAACAACTTATCAAGATGGATGACCCAGAGTTTGAAAAAGAGTTTGTAGTCTATGCAAGCGACTCCATTGAAGCGCACTATATTCTCTCTCATTCGATGATGCAAAGGATTTTGGATCTTAAGAAAAAAAGCAAACGAGCACTTTATATCTCTTTTGAAGAGGGAGAAATGTATCTTGGTATCTCGTATGAAAAAGCGCTTTTTACCCCATCGCTGAGCAGTTCACTCTTGGAGTATAAAGTCGCTTTGGAATATATAAAAACGCTTCATTTCGCACTCGCGATTGTCACGGAGCTAAAATTAAATGAAAGATTATGGAGTAAACGTTGAATCAAGAAAATATCATTATTGCTAGTATCAAAGATTTTTTTTCATTTCGTATGATAAAGTTTTCCATCGCTCCTTTTTTTCTTACGCTTTTATTGGTTTATACACTTGTTTTTTACTTTGCTCATATCACGCTGAGAGATCTTCGCCATGCTTCTTACCATGTACAGCATTCTCAAACCACTATTGTAGATGGTCTAGAAAGTATCGATACCACCGCAATTGATCTACAAAATTCCTCCCTACTCAACTTCTTTATGAGCCACGCTTTTACATCTTGGATTGTGACTTTTTTTATTTACACCATGGGAAGTATGCTAGCCCTTGTTGTAACGATTTTTATCTCACTTTTAGTCATCACATTTTTAACGCCACATATTCTCAAGAATATTCATAAAACCCATTATAGTGAGTTAGAAATAGGCAATCATGAAAATATTTTTTGGGCAATTTTGAAGATTTTTCGATGGTTTGTGATTATGCTTGGGATGTTTTTACTGTTTATTCCCTTTTACTTTGTCCCTATTTTAAACGTCATTATGTTCAACCTTCCGATGTATTACTTCTTTCATAAAATCTTGACATACGATGTCGCATCCAATATCTGCACCAAAAATGAGTATAAGAAGATTATGTTTTTTTCAGGAACTGAGATACGCATTAAAACTTTCATTCTTTATCTTATTTCTTTAATTCCTTTTACCATTCTTTTTGCTGGAGTTTTTTATATTATCTTGATGGGTCACACCTATTTTAGAGAAACAAAAGAGTTAAGAGAAAATGTGAACCATATGTTTTAGTGGCTAATATAAAGAATATTTTTTCGAGATGAAGAAAAAGCGCTAAAGGAACTTTTTTATAAAAGTTCGCAGATGCGCTTGCATGTATTATGAAAAGTTTGTGAAGATGGTTTGAACATCATCATCATCTTCAAGTCTGTCAATCATTTTATTGATATGTTCTATTTGCTCATCGTTGAGTTCGATTGGAGTATTGGCAACACGCTCTAATACAGCTTTTTTAAGCTCAATTCCAAGATTTTCAAATGCAGTTTGAAGATTTCCAAAATCTTTATAATCTGCAGTCACTAAAACAATGCCCTCTTCCTCTTCAATCTCTTCAAGACCAGCATCAATAAGTTCAAGCTCAAGCTCTTCTAAATCCATATTTGCAGGTTTGTCAAATTCAAAAATCGCTTTGCGTGAAAACATAAACTCTAAAGAACCGTTTGTTAAAACCTCTCCGCCATTTTTATTGACTGTTGATTTTACATTTGCAACCGTTCTTGTGTTGTTATCTGTCGCACACTCAATGAAAAGTTGTACACCATAAGGCGCTTTAGCTTCAAATGTCACTTCGAGCATCGATGCTGTATCTTTGGCCGTCGCTCTTTTGATTGCTGCGTCAATATTATCTTTTGGCATATTTTCAGCTTTGGCATTTAAGATTGCTGTACGCAAGCGAGGATTCATATCTGGATCGCCTCCGCCCTCTTTTGCTGCCATTGTGATTATTTTACCAAGTTTTGGAAATACTTTAGACATATTTCCCCAGCGCTTTAGTTTCGCCGCTTTTCTATATTCAAAAGCTCTACCCATACAATCTATCCTACTTAAAATATTTTATAACGATTATAGCGAAGGGAGCTTTAAGAGGGCGTTAAAGAGGCAGTTCATCACTCTTGAAAAAACTTTCAGTTGAAATATTTTTAAAAGCAGCGTTCATAGAAACAAAAAGAGAGGGATGTTTTTGCTCTATCTCAAAGAGAAGTTGTTTCATATCGGCTCTTGCATGAGGCATTTTGATATCAAAACGCATCGATGGACAGGCTTCATCTCCGATGGTTGGCATGCCATTCTCAAGTGCGGCAGCGGCAAGCTGGCGTTCACGCATCTGAATCAAGGGGCGAATTACTACAAGACCATTTTCAGCTCTATATTTTGGTGCAAGTGTTCGCAGTTGTCCGTTATAGATAAAATTCATAAAGAAGCTCTCTGCGGCATCATCCATATGGTGGCCCAAAGCAACTTTATTGCATCCATACTTGTGAGCCGCACCGTATAAAGACCCGCGTCGCATACGTGAAAAAAAGCTGCAAAAAGAGGAATTTTTACGGATTTTATCCTCAGCGAGATCATAAATATTGGTGTCATAAATTTCGTGTGGTATCCCATACTCTGCACAATGGGCTTTGAGTTTATCAAAATTTTCATTCATCCCATAAGAGACAGTTACCGCTAAAAATTCAAATGCAAAGGGCGCACGGCGTTGTTGCTCTTTCATGGCATGCACCATCGTTAAAGAATCTTTTCCACCACTCAGACCTACAAGGATTTTGTCACCCTCTTCTATGAGATTGAACTCGGCATTCGTTTTGCCAAGTTTACTCATAATCTTTTTAGAAAGTGTAATTTTCTCAGCCAATTTTTGCAACCATTTTCATAATAAACTCCGCACTCATCTTTGCGCTGCTTTGTAGAAATGCATCAAAACTAAAACTCGCATCCATATCCGCTGCATCACTAATGGCACGTAAAATAAAAAATGGTACATGTAAGGCATCACAAACAACAGCGACACTCCCGCCCTCCATCTCTAAAGCGTCGGCACCAAAAGTTGCTCCAATCCAGTTTTTACGCTCTTCATTCGCAACAAATTGATCACCTGTTGCGATAATTCCTTCCTTTACATGGCAGCCCATTTCGCTTGCAACTGTTTTAGAAAGAGCAAGAAGTTCTTTATCTGCCGCAACAAAGACTTTTCCCTCTGGCACATACCCAAATGGGTGTCCAAAAGCTGTAATGTCAAGATCATGCTGGGAGAGTTTTGTTGCAACGATAAGATCGCCCACTTTGAGCTCATGACTTATCGCTCCAGCAACGCCGCTAAAGAGAAGTTTTTGTGCACCAAAATGTTCTATCATAGTTGCCGCTGTGAGCGTTGAAAAAACCTTGCCAATTTTTGAATAGGCAATCACCAGATCCACACCCTTATAGCTTGCTTCGTAATATTTATTTCCAGCAAACTCTGTTGTTGTATAGGTGCCGATTTTTTCTAGTATCGGCGCTATCTCTTCGGGCATTGCGCCCATAATTGCTAATTTCAAATATCTACCTCGATTGTTTTATTTATTGCATCAAAAAGTGGCAACTGTTCTATGATTTTTGCGTTTTTTTCTACTAAACAGCTTCCACCCCAAAAACCTAAACCATCTTCAAAACCAACGCGATTCACAAAAACAACTTTTGTGTCGCAATGGAGTGCTAAAGATTTGAGCAATGCCATCCACTGCTCTTGGATAAGCAGAGAATCATCTTCAAATCCACGCGCAGGAGACGCCGCTAAAACATAGATGATTTTTGGTTTTTTCGCATACAGTGCCGCCGCAGCATGCGGGTGCCAAACATCCTCGCACACAAGCATTGCCACCTCGCCATAGCTCGTTTGAAACGTTTCAAACATCTCACCACTCGTAAAATAGCGCGCTTCTTCAAACATTCCATAATTTGGAAGATGCACTTTTTTATGCAGACTTAAGAGTTCTCCACGACTCAAATAGAGCGCGCAGTTAAAATACTCATTTTCAATATTAATCGCGGCACCGATAATAATATCTTTCTCTTTACTTGCAAGAAAAAGTTCCTGCAACTCTTCGAGCCCAAACGCATCTTCACTCAGTTTATCTTGCAAAAGGTAGCCATTGAGCGCTAGTTCGCTAAAGATAACAATATCTCCCTTACATGTAAGCACTGTTTCAATGGCATAAGAAAGGTTTGCTCTGCTGAGTTTTGGTGCATTTTGAATAAAAGTGATTTGCATATAACTACGCCTTGAGGGCTTCAATCACACTGTTTAAAGAGTCCATATCTGCGATGTTGAGAGTCTCTTTATCTTTTGCAATTCTACGGTTCAGACCTTTGAGCACATTTCCATTCCCAAACTCAATAAAAAGATCAACATCATTAGCGATCGCTTCGATTGATTGTTTATATTTGACAGGTTGCACTAACTGATCTTTTAAAAGCGTGATTGCTTGGACTTTTGTATTATAAGGTTTTGTTGTCACATTTGAGATAATTGGAGCTACAAAATTATCAGTTACCATCATCTCCATCATTTCTTGCAAAGGAGCTTGCGCAGAAGAAAGGAGTTCACAATGACTTGCAACTGACATATTTAAAAGAATCGCACGTTTTGCACCCGCTTCTTTAAAGCTACTTTCCATATCCACAAGATCTGCTCTCATTCCAGCGACAACGACTTGACCATCTTGGTTAAAGTTAGCAGCCCACACCAGCTTTGCATTTGCTCTTGCATCTGCACACACTTTTTCAACACTTGCATCATCAAGTCCAACAAGTGCCATCATCCCAGCATCAATATCCTCGCACGCACTTTGCATTAAAGCTCCACGTTTATGCACAAGAGCAACTGCATCCAGATAATCAATGGCACCAGCAGCACATAAAGCGCTAAATTCACCCAACGAGTGCCCTAAAAAAAGTACAGGCGTTGTAGGATTTGCCTCTTGAAATAGCTTATATGCAATAATACTAACGAGTAAAATTGCAGGTTGGGTGTAGGCTGTTTGTGCCAATTGCTCATTTTCCTCAAATAAAAGTTTTTCAAAATCAACACCAATTCTCTCACCTGCTTTTTGAAACATCTCACGCGCTAAT
>JAVHOA010000044.1:0-28411 GCA_036169815.1 Sulfurimonadaceae bacterium | reverse complement strand
TTCAAAATCAACACCAATTCTCTCACCTGCTTTTTGAAACATCTCACGCGCTAATGCACTGTTTTCAAAAAACGATTTTCCCATTCCTATTGTTTGACTTCCCTGTCCTGGAAAAATCATTGCTATTTTTTTATTCATAAAACTTCCTTTTTTGTTGTATTTATAGCCCAAATTCACTATTTTCTGCTATTTTTTTTCTAAGTGTATTGCGGTTAAGTCCAAGCCTATCTGCTAGTTGCAGTTGAGACTTAAACTTTTTAAGTCCCGCTCGAATGAGAGGGACTTCGTAGATATATAGATGGTTTCTGTAGTCACTATTTGTCCCAATTTTATCTTCAAGATAATGCTCAATAAGGTGCATTAATTCATTGATAGTTATATTTTCTAAAAAGGCATAAGAAAATATCTGTTTTTTTAAAGAGATAGAGTTATCTGAGAGATCGGGAACGAAATTAACCCGATTAAACTTCACATCTTCACGTACAATATCTTTAATCTCATCTAGATATATCTCAGTTAAAGCTTCAGCATCTTCCATTCGTTTTGACAATGGAGGTAGATCAAGCTTCACGCTAAAAATATCATCATAAGTTTCATTTGGATTTGTAGTTAAAGAGGTCGCAATAACCCGTATTTTACTCTCTTTAATGATTTGAAACATTCTATGAAGATTAGGTGAAGTTTCAATATTGGTAATTATGATTTCATTACTACTCTCAATGGTTGCTAAGAGTTCATCAAAAGAGGATGCGTCTATGATTGATGCATTTGGAACAATATATTTTGCAAGTGTTTTTTTGCCAGTACCTCGCTCACCATAAATAAGAGTATTTACAGTGAGGGATTTCAACAAATTGGCGGTTTTAAACGCCTCTTTAGAAGCATTTGACGCAGTAATAAATTTAGTGACAGCCACAGCCATGGCCACCGCCAGTACCACAACAACCAGATTCCTCAGCCATATTTTCTACAGGAACTCCGCTCATTACTTCCTCAGCAGATGCATCACGAATATTATTAATAGTTACACTAAACATTAACTCTTTTCCTGCTAATGGATGGTTGAAGTCAATGACAACTGACTCTTCACCAATCTCTTTTACGATAACTTGTACAGTAGAGCCATCTTCACCTTGACCATAAAGACTCATTCCCATCTCAAGCTCAATTCCAGCAAATTGTTCGCGAGGCAACTCTTGAACTGCTTCATCATTATACTCGCCATAAGCGTCTTGTGCTTTAACAAGAACATCACTTTTTTCACCAATTGCCATATTCGCAATTCCATTTTCAAGACCTGGAATAATCTGACCTTGTCCAAACATAAATACGAGTGGAGCGCCACCAACATTACTATCTACAACACTGTTTCCATCACGTACTTCATACTCGATTGAGACTATTTGATTTTTTTCAATTGCCATAATTTCACCTTACATCTATTTTGTGGGATTGTATCGAATATAATTTTCATATAGGCTGAAAAATTAACTTTGGCCGCTTTATTTTAAGCGGGAAAGAATTTTCTTTGCTTCTTTTGCTTCTACGGTTGCTGAATAATTTTCTACGAGCGCACTTAGAAACTGTTTTGCACCGCTTGCATCTTTTATTTTTTGCATAGAGATGCCTGTGTGAAGTAGTAAACTTGGCATATAAGATGCTTTTTCATTGCGCGCTCCACTCTCTTTATAGTAAGTAATAGCATCTGTATAGACTTTATTTTTATAGCTAATCTCACCGAGCATATAGTTTACATAAGCACTTTTATAGTTTTTTGTGAGCAAAACAGCATAATACTCTTGTGCTTTGTCATACTCTTTTGCTTTATAAGAGGTTTCAGCTTGACTATATATCTGTGCCACACTCATAGAATCTGTGCTTACATGTAAGGGTTTTGGAGAGGGCTTCAGCTGCGAACCTAATAAACTTTTTAAGTCATTAATATCTTTTACTAGATTATTAAATTCATCTTTTGAAACATAGTTTTTATTAATTACATCCACAACAACGGACATATCTGTCAGAAGCACTCGAAGTTTTTCAATATTTTCACTATTAGATTTAATTAAATCATCTATTTTTTGATTGCGTTCACTTTGAGAGATTGCATTTTCTTTACTATTTTGGAGCAAGTTATTAATATCTAAAGTGTTTTGGTTTGCTGTTTTTGCAACTGTTTCAACAACAGTCTGAAATCCATCCACCCTCTCGCGTAATGCGTCTATTTTATTATCAACACTTGCAGTTTTTTGAGTGAGATTTTCAAGCTTTTTTTTATTTTCTAAGACAATTTTTTCATTTTTTGTAAGCCCATAAGGCGAAGGAGAATCTAAATCACCAGCTCCAAACGCAGAGGGTTCAGAGCTATACAGTGATAAAGGAAGTAGCGTAGCCGTAACTAAAACTGAGAGTACGTGCTTCATAACGCTAATTAAGGAAGAATTTTAAAATCTACGCGACGGTTTTTAGACCAACATTCTTGTGTTTTATCAGTACAAACGGGAGCACTTTTCCCTAAACTTACCATTGAAATACGAGTAGCATCAACACCTTCGTTGATTAAACCAACTTTAACAGCTTGTGCACGTTTGAGACCAAGAGCCATATTATATTCATCGCTTCCCCATTCATCACAATTTCCTTCAAGTTTTACTGAACTTGCAGAAACCGCAGCTTTTGCGACTTTTACATCATTTGCAACATTTGCTTTCATATCTTCACGTATATCAAATTTATCAAAATCAAAATATACAGAACTTATATCTTTTAAAATATCCTCTGCGGAAGCAATAGAAGCGGAAGAAGCTGTATTTGAAGCAGCATTTACTTGGGTATCTTCTGCCGCAGCTACAGCTGGTTCATCCACAACTGTTGAAGCCGTGCCAGACGCAAGTGATGACGTTGTTTGTGAAGCCGCTGTTGCGCCAGAGTTGCTATTACTACTGATTGAAGACGATTCCAATGCAGGCGTAGCGACAGTTTGTGTTGTCGTTTGACTCGTTTCATCAACTGTTGGTTTATTAGTGCTACATCCGCCAAACAATAAAACTGCCATAGCAACGCTTGATATTATCACATTTTTTTTCATGGTACACACCCTTAACTTAATATGGCGCAATTGTAACAAAAAAATTGTTAATTTTTTTTAATCTTGCTTACCAATCAATCGATTGAATTTTTCCATACGCTAAAGGAAAAAGAAAATTTTTACTATATCCAAGCCGAATAACGCCTACAGAACTTTGCTGCGCACCCTCTTGTACATATAAAATTGCATCGCCCTCTCTTGAAAATCTTGGAAATTCATTGACACCTGTTGCCGTTAAACGTCTTACGGATCCATTTTGTACAGAAATAAGATGAAGATTGAAACTATTTGCTCCAAAAGTATCCGCACTTTCTCTTGCTTTATAGACAATACTATCATTAAATGCGCTACATGTAGAGTTGCTTCTTCCGCTAAAAACCAATTGTTGTACTGCATTACCTCCAATTGTCAGCAAGAAAAGATTGGGATAGCCCAAACGATTTGAGATAAAAGCAACTCTGTTATTGCTCATAAACTGTCCATTTACATCAATCCCTTCAAATGTAGTTAAACGGGTGGATTTTTTAGTATTCACATCATAAAGATAGATATCTGGTTGTCCCTCTGGAGCCATCGTTACAAGTAATTTTTTTCCATCGACACTCACATCTGAGCAGATCATCATTCCATCTGAAGACAAAATATCTGCAGTTTTTCCGGTTGCAAGCACCACTTCTTTCAAAAGAGGTTTTCTTCCATTCAAAGATGTATAGTAAAATTTTGTTTGCTCAGCATTCGCCCATCTTGGAAATAAATTGATTCCACCCTTTACAATTCTTTGAGAAAATGTCAAAGTATAGTCACAAACAACTATCTCACTTTGACCAGAGGAAACCAAACGAGATAGCAACACTTTTCTTTTCATCCACTCAACAGGCGCTCCACCCATATATTGATTGAGATCATACGCCATAGCATGTGCCACAAAAACATATAGTTTCTTATTTTTAATCTTATAATTTTTTGTACTAACTAGCGTAGATTTGTGAAATATTTTCATAGCTATATGGAAGGTTTTATCGCGTTCTTCTGATATTATATAACGAACAACATACTCTTTTTCTCTATTTTCTAAAACAACATTTGCATTGTCGTATGGTGTATGATAGGTTCGCTCATCAACATTAAACAAAGAGAGCACATTAATATCACCCACTAAAGTTTTAAAAAATGATTTTTTTAGTAAAGCATCAGCGTCCATCGTCGCATCTTCTACTCCAATACTGGGAAGTATGTCAACTTTTTTAACAACTTCTATGGAGCCATCTGCCCCAAAAGCTATTGCTATAAAAACAAATAAATTCAAAAATATTCGCAAAACTAATCCTTAGCAACTAATCTAATCATATAATTTCCAGATTTGCCATCTGGATTTTGTGGAAACTTAATTCTTAAAATTCTTGTTTTCAACCGTTCAACCTCTACATTAAACAACTCGTTTGCAGAATATGACACTATTTTAAAATCTAGCACTGTTCCATCTGCGGCTAACTTCACGATGATTCTAGCGCTTTGCCCTTGTGTACTAAGTTGTGGAAAAAAATTCTCATAAATATGCCCCTGAATTTTGGCAAGATATTTATTTATCTCCTCTCCTGTGGAGGTATTTTGAGTTGTTACTTGCACACTTGCTTTGGAAAATTTTGTTGCATCAATCTTTTGCTTTATAGACGCAACACTGTTTCTACTTGCCATATTTGTTTTTTGTGTCAATTGCAAAAGTTTTTTCTCATCAATTTGTGGTGCATCATCAACTTTATTCATATTTGTATTTTGTGTGACAACATGTGAAAAAAGTTTAGAGACCGCCTGCTTTTCAACTTTTTCAACTTTTTCAACTTTTTCAACTTTTTGAGCTGACTCGACTATTTTTGTTTGTAATGGAATATCATTGGTCTCAGCGTTAGTGACTTCTAGCTCTTTGGGCACTTCAACTGCTTGAAACTCATCTCGCTTTGTCTCAATATTTGGACTAGGAAGGTCACTCACAAGTGATATTTGAATAGCTTTATCTTTTAAAAGGGCGTAGGATTTATTTACATCGACAAATAAAAGTGTGTAGGAAAAAAATACAAAAACTAAGAGTAGCATCAAAAAAGAGAGAAAGCCACCTAAATAAAAGTAGCTGTTGTTATTATTATCCATTTGTTGCTAAAGATATCTCAGTAAACCCAGCCTGTTTCACAGCTGCAAGAATATGCATCACTACACCATAGTCAAGTGATTTATCCGCACTAATAGTTACTGTCGATTTTTCTCCAAAAGATTGAGAAAATTGCATAAAATTATCTGCAAAACTGTTGAAGTCATAAATATTATTATTGACTTTGATGTTTTTATCTTTATCTATAGTTATATGAACAGGTGACATCTTTGTAATCTGCTTTGTCGCAGATCCTTGTGGTAAATTTATCAACTCTTCATATACTATATTTGGTGCAATCACCATCAAGATAGCGAGTAAAACCAACATCACATCCACTAAAGGAGTGATATTGAGTTCAGGCTTTTCATCCCAATCATACTGCATTAGGAAGCTTTTTTTGAAAGTATTGAGTCAGATTGCATCTTTAACAAACCTGAAAGTTCAAATGCTTTTCTCTTTAAGATTTGGTGGTACGTGTAAGCAAAGATAGCCACAAAAATACCACTTGCTGTTGCAACTAATGCATCAGAAACTCCTGCTGCAATAATACTCATCGTTCCACTTGCTTGGCCTATATGGCTAAAAGTATCCAATATCGATACAACTGTCCCAAACAAACCAATAAATGGAGACGTAGAAGCAACAATCGAGAGAAAAGAAAGTCCTTTTGTCGCATCTTTAGTTGCTGCAAAATGTGCTAAATCAAATAACTCTTTAGAAATAATTGAGGTACTTTTAATAAAATAGCTCAAATATGAGTTTTGTGAAATATTTGTAGAACCCATCAACAGTGTTTCTAATGATGAACTCTCTTTGCCAATCCAAGCAGACAATGAAAAATAGCGATAAAAGAAGATCCAATTAATAATGAAGAAATAAAGTGCCAAAACTGCCAACACCAAAAGTGTGACAGGATGACTTTTAAGATAAAAATCTATAATTTGATTCAACATGAAGATTTATATTAATCTTTGAGCTGCGTTATCTAGTCTTGCAGATACAGAAGCAATTGCAACAGACGAATCTGAAACATCTTGTATAAGTTTCTTAGCTTCAGCTAAAGCCTTCGCTATTTCACCCTCTGAGCCACCTTTAATAGAAACAGCACCATCGACAAGTACAACAACTTTTGACTCATCAACTTGTACAACACCCCAATTCACAGCAACAGACTCTACAGTCTTATGATCTGTTGTGAGATCGATTACTCCCGCTTGCAACAAGGTTGTTAACGATGCGTGATGTGCCATAACTCCAAACTCGCCCTCTTCGCCAGGAAGAGTTACACTAACTACACTACCCATAAAGATAGCGCCATTAGGAGTAAGGATTTCTAGTTTGAATGTATCCATTATAATCCTTTAGAGTTTATATGGACTATTTACTTTTTTGCTTTTCAGCTTTAGCAATAGCCTCATCCATACCGCCAACCATGTAAAAAGCTGATTCTGGTAGGTGATCGTACTCACCACTTAGGATACCTTTAAATCCTTTGATGGTGTCTTCTAGTTTTACATATTTACCCGGTGCACCTGTAAATACTTCAGCAACAAAGAATGGTTGTGACAAGAATTTTTCAATTTTACGAGCACGTTCAACAGTTGCCTTATCATCTTCAGAGAGCTCATCCATACCAAGAATCGCGATGATATCTTGTAAATCTTTGTATTTTTGAAGCGTTTGTTGTACGCCACGTGCAACACCATAATGCTCTTCACCAATAATTTGTGGATCAAGTAATCTTGAAGTTGAATCGAGTGGATCAACCGCAGGATAAATACCTTTTTCCGCAATTTTACGGTTCAAAACTGTTGTAGCATCAAGGTGAGCAAAAACAGACGCCGGAGCTGGGTCAGTCAAGTCATCCGCTGGTACGTAAACAGCTTGTACAGATGTAATCGAGCCAGATTTTGTTGATGTAATACGATCTTGTAATGCACCCATTTCACGAGCAAGTGTTGGTTGGTAACCAACTGCTGATGGGATACGTCCAAGAAGGGCAGACATCTCTGAACCTGATTGTGCGAAACGGAAGATGTTGTCAATGAACATCAAAACGTCAAGTTTTTTCTCATCACGGAAATACTCAGCCATTGTAAGACCAGTAAGCGCAATACGGTTACGTGCTCCTGGAGGCTCGCTCATCTGACCATAGCACAGTGCAACTTTGTCCAAAACATTCGATTCAAGCATCTCATGGTAAAGGTCATTTCCTTCACGCGTTCTTTCACCAACACCAGCAAATACTGATAAACCATCATGCCCGTGTGCAACGTTATGGATAAGTTCCATAATAATAACGGTTTTACCAACACCAGCGCCACCGAAAAGACCAACTTTACCACCTTTTGCGTATGGTGCAAGCAAGTCAACAACTTTAATCCCTGTTTCAAACATCTCAGTTTTAGTTGATTGATCAACTAATGCTGGAGGATCGCGGTGAATTGACCACATTGGTGAATCAGTTACTTGCTCACCATCATCAATCGTCTCACCAATTACGTTAAAAATACGTCCAAGAACTTTTTCACCAACTGGAACTGTAATTGGAGCACCAGTAGCTTTTGCATTCATTCCACGAACAAGACCTTCGCTCATATCCATAGCAATAGTTCTAACACGACCATCGCCTAGGTGAGCTGCAACTTCAAGAACAAGACGGAAACCGCCATTGTCCACTTCAATTGCTTCGTTGATTACTGGAAGATATCCATCAAAATCAACGTCAACAATTGGACCCATAACTTGACTAATTTTACCAATCATATTTTTCTCCATTATTTCATAGACTCCACGCCGCTTATAATTTCAATAAGCTCTGTTGTGATAGCAGCTTGACGCGCTTTGTTGTATTGAACATTGAGTGTTTTAACCATCTCTTTTGCATTGTTTGTTGCTGCATCCATAGCTTGCATACGCGCACTATGTTCTGCTGCAACCGAGTCAATCAATGCATAATACATATTGTTTTCAACATATTTGTTCACTAAAGAGCTAAGCATAACTTCTTGATTATATGCTTCAACTTCCAACAAAGACTCTTTTGCTGCATCTTTACACTCAAATTGATCTACATCTAAAGGTAATATTTGGTTTACATGTAACTCTTGAGTGATAACGTTTTTATACCCGTTATACACAATGTAGAGTCCATCTGTAATACCATCATTAAAATCTCTTACTGATGTTGTAATATATTTGTTTGAGCGCTCTAAGTCAGGTTTTGAACTTAAATCTTTCACTTCATCGAAGAGTTCGATTCCTTTATATGTAAAGTATTCAATACCTTTTTTACCGATTCCACGAAGACGTATTTTTACTTGCTTTTCTTCAAACTGAGCAAGGAGTTTATTTACGGCTTTAATAGTTTGAATATTAAAACCACCACACAAACCTTTATCAGCAGTAACAAATACAATATCAATCATCTTTGGATTTTCAATCTTATTAAAAGAACGATTGCCAATACCATTAATATTATGACATTTCATACGGCCAGCGATTTCGGCAATAACCTGATTTATCTTACTAGAAAAAAGACGAGAACGTTTTGCAAGTTCTTCCGCACGACGAAGCTTTGCAGTCGATACAAGCTTCATAGCACGGGTTGTCTTTTGAGTGTTTGACACACTCTTAATCTGTCTTTGAATATTTTTCAAGTTTGCCATAGAAATACTTCCTTACGCTACTACGAAACTAGTTTTAAACTCTTCTAGTGCTTTTTTCATCAACGCCATTGTTTCGTCGTCGATTTTTGATGTTGTTCTAATACTCTCAAAAATTTGAGGATAAGAAGCTTCAACAAATGGATATAACTCAGCTTCAAAACGTACAACATTACTTGCGTCCATATCATCCAAGAAACCTTCATTTCCTGCAAAAATTACAAGGGCTTGTTTTTCGGCTGAAAGTGGAGAGTATGGAGGTTGTTTTAACACTTCAACCATTCTTTGTCCGCGTTCAAGTTGTTTACGAGAAACTTCATCGAGATCAGATGCAAATTGAGCAAACGCTTGCAGTTCACGGTATTGCGCAAGATCAAGACGAAGTGTACCTGCAACTTGTTTTGTAGCTTTAATTTGAGCAGCACCACCAACGCGAGAAACTGAAAGGCCAACATTAATCGCTGGACGTACACCTGAGTTAAACAAGTCAGTCTCTAAGAAGATTTGTCCATCAGTGATAGAGATAACGTTTGTTGGAATATATGCAGCAACATCACCCGCTTGTGTTTCAATAATTGGAAGAGCAGTGAGTGAACCTGCGCCTTTTTCATCACTTAACTTCGCAGCACGTTCTAATAAACGAGAGTGAATATAGAATACATCCCCTGGATAAGCTTCACGGCCTGGAGGGCGACGTAGAATAAGTGACATCTCACGGTAAGCAACAGCATGTTTGGAAAGATCATCATAAACAATAAGACCATGACGTGCATTATCACGGAAGTATTCTCCCATTGTAACACCAGTATATGGAGCTAAAAATTGAAGTGCAGCGGCTTCAGCAGCAGTTGCAGATACAATAATTGTGTAATCCATAGCGCCATTATCTTCTAAACGACGTACAACATTTGCAACTGTTGATTGTTTTTGACCAATTGCAACATAGATACATACAACGCCATTCCCTTTTTGATTCATAATCGCATCAAGAGCAACGGTTGTTTTTCCAGTTTGACGGTCACCAATAATAAGTTCACGTTGTCCACGTCCAATTGGAACAAGAGCATCGATTGCTTTAATACCTGTTGCAAGAGGTTCATGAACAGATTTACGAGCCATAATCCCTGGAGCTTTTTCCTCAACGAAACGAGTTTCAGTTGTTTCAATTGGACCTTTACCATCGATTGGTTCGCCAAGCGCATTGACAACACGGCCTAAAAGAGCATCACCAACTGGCACACTTAAAAGTTTTCCTAAACGCTTAACGCTCATTCCCTCTTTCAATGCATTGCCACTTCCTAAAGTAACAATACCTGCGGCACTCTCCTCTAAGTTCATAGCAAGACCACGAGTTCCATCTTCGAACTCAACCATCTCACCAGCCATAACATTATTTAAACCATAAACTTGCGCAACACCATCAGCGTAAGAAACAACTTTACCTGTCTCATTGATATCAACACTAAGTTCAAAATTTTCGATACGTTCTTTTATAATAGAACTAATTTCGTCAGCTTTTACTTTTGCTACCACTACTATTCTCCTCTCTTCGTTTTAAATTGCTTTTAAAATATGCTCAACAATTTGAGTATTTATTCTAGATTTTGAAAAATCTATTTCAAGTCCAAGATCTTCGATCTGCATCTTAACACCGTCAAAATCATTTTTAACAAATTGCAAAGTTACATTTGAATGAATCTTTTTACTGATTCCTGAGCCTAATTCAGTTAAAGTTGTCGCATCAATATCGCTATTGCTGTAAACCACACCTGTGTATGTATTATTCATTTTTGCAATCTCTTTTTTCATGACTAATGAAAGTG
The DNA here is from genome assembly GCA_036169815.1 of Sulfurimonadaceae bacterium. Classification (GTDB taxonomy): domain Bacteria; phylum Campylobacterota; class Campylobacteria; order Campylobacterales; family Sulfurimonadaceae; genus Hydrocurvibacter. The sequence continues at coordinate 17,689 of JAVHOA010000044.1, read as the reverse complement.
CTGGAATAATATTTACACGCTTGTGTTCAACTAATAACTGAATAAAGCTGTTAAATTTTTTTGATTCAAAAGATTTTGTAGCATCTAAGAGAATCTCTAATTTTTGGCTTTTTGTTACGTTTGGATTGTCCATAATTTTTGAAATTTTTGAATTCTCAAACTCACATGCAAGCGAGGATAGTACTTCACTTGTTGCGGCCAATTCACTGCTATTAAAAACATTTTTAAGTGCTTTTATATAGCGTTTAGCAATCAATTCTTTCATTATGCAACCTTTTTCAAGATAACATCAATCATAGCTTTTTTGTCAAAACTATCATTATCTTGTACGAGTAATTCACTTAACGTAGTATCAACTACATTTCGTACCATTTTTCTTTTTTCAAGTTCCATTAAAGCAATATTTTGCTTTGTAATAAGCTCAATATCAGCACTACACTGGCTCGTAATTGCATCTTGAATAAGTTTATTCTCTTTTTTAGAGTTTTCCAAAATCTCTTTAGCCAATCTCTGGGCATCATCTAGTTTTTGTAAAGCTTTTTCTTTTGCAATTTTCGATTCATTGAGTTTATCTTGAACCTTTTGAAGTTCATCTGCGATAGATTTACTTCTTCCTGAAAAATAGTTTTTTGCAGGTTCAGCCACAAAATACCAGACAATTCCCGCGAACACTAAAAAGTTAATAGTGCGCCAAAGAATATCTGTTGTGTGCTCAGCACCATTTTCAGATGCCAGTGCATATGTTGATACCATAAGCATTAATAATATAATTCTACTCATGAACATCCTTACAACTGACTAAATTTAGCTTTTATAGCTTCTTTAAACAATGGAGCTTGTGATAACAAGGCATTATTTAACTCTTTACGCTCTTGAGCTAGCGTTTGTTCAAACTCAAGATATTCACTTGCTAATTCAGCACGTTTTACTTCTAACTTGCTTTGCGCTAATTCCTTAGCATCTGCAATAACTTTCTCCCTTAAAGCTGCCGCTTCGAGTTTAGCATCCATAACAGTCTGCTCAGACTTTGCGATTAGCACGCTAACCTCATCATCATTTGATCCAACTTTTTGCAAATCTCTTTTGAGATCAGCATCACGTTTATTCATATAAGATAGCAAAGGACGATAGAGCCAACTGTTTAGAACGGCAATAAGGATAAGAAATACAACCAGTGTTACACCAAGTAGTATCGGACTTATATCTAACATAGCACCTCCTAAAAGTTGCGTGATTATACTATGTGTAAATTGAAACGACAGTTAAAGAAGGGATTTTTTTTATGAAATTGATTTTTTTATTGAAGTTTTGAAAGAAACTGTTCTATTTGTAACTCGTTTGAAAATTCAATGACCAATCTGTTTGACTTAAAGCTTGTTTTCAATCTATACTCATCAAGTTTTTTCTTCAATGATGAAAAATCATACAATAAAGACTCTTTTTCTTCAAAAGAGGGTCTTTGCACATCATTTTTTAAAGATTTTACCATCCCCTCAACATCACGAACACTTAACTTTTGTCCAATAATAGAATCAACCAAAAGCTGCTGGTCTTTCTCGCCTAAACCAACTAGTGTTCTTGCATGTCCTGAAGATATTTTGTTATCAATCAAAGCTTTTTGAGTTTTTTCAGAGAGTTGCAAAAGGCGCATTGTATTAGTGATATGTGCTCTACTTTTGTGAATACGCAATCCAAGTTCATCATGCGTAATATTATGGATTTTAATGAGCTCTTCATACGCAATGGCAAGTTCTATGGAGTTGAGTTCATCTCTTTGGATATTTTCTATCAGCGCAAGGTGGCGCATACTCTCATCTTCCACTTTCATACATATTGCTCGGATAGTTTTGAGTTTCATCAACTTTGAAGCACGAACTCTCCTCTCTCCAGAAACAAGAGTATATCCATCAATATCTGCGATTACAACAATTGGCTGGAGCAAACCATCATTTTTAATTGATTCGCCAAGTTCAAGTAAAGAATCTTCGTTGAAACTCTTTCTTGGCTGATAAGGATTTGGTTTGATACTTTTGAGCGGAATTTCTAAAACAGCATCATCGTTTGGAACTTCATTGTCATACGCCTGTTCTATCTCTCCTAAAAGAGCGCCAAGCCCTCTTCCTAATGCCCGATTTTTTATCACGCTATAATCGCTTGTGCTAAATCTTGATAGGCTTCAGAACCACTTGATTTTACATCATACAAAATCACAGGTTTTCCAAAAGATGGAGATTCTGCAAGTTTTACGTTTCTTGGGATAACAATAAACTCATTGTCGGTATCTCTAAAAAGTTTTCCTTGAAAATGCTGTCTCAAATCTGCAAAAACTTGCTTTGAAAGATTATTTTGAGAACTAAACATCGTTGGTAAAAACCCTTTGATGGAAAGTTTTGGATTGATTGTTTTACGAATTAAACGTACAGTATTTAACAACTGTGCCAAGCCCTCAAGTGCAAAAAACTCACACTGAATAGGAATGATGACAGAGTTTGATGCTGAAAGTGCATTGATTGTCATAGGCCCAAGTGCTGGAGGAGAATCGATAATAATATAGTCATAATCTTTAATCACTAAAGAGATTGCTTTTTTCAAGACCAATTCTCTTCCAGCAGAGTTTCCAGATTCGTAATACTCTTTTTCAATTCCGACTAGTCCAATATTTGAAGGTGCAAGATGGAGTGTTGGTAAAGCAGATTTTAGAATAATCTCTTTGAGTTTTTTTGTACCGATAAGCACATGATAGATGTTAAACTCATAGTCATTTCTATGAAAACCGAGTGATGTTGTTGCATTTGCCTGAGGATCTGCATCGATTAAAAGAACTTTTTTTTCAGCTACTGCCAAAGATGCAGCGAGATTGACAGCCGTTGTTGTCTTACCTACTCCACCCTTTTGGTTTGCTATTACTATTACTTCACTCATCTTAAACTCAATATCCTTTGACCATCACTGACTATCGATCCATCATCTTGCAATGAAGCATCACCTAGGGAAAATCTCTTCTCCCCACTGTGCGCAAAATAGTTTTTGCTCTTGTGAAATTCTAACTTATAATTGCTAAAAATATGCTTCCATGACACCCTGTTTTTTAAATAATTAAAATAATCATTTAAAATATTTTCTAGTGAAATTTCAATATCGAGTTTTGCAAACCCTTTTGGAGCGCTTTTTATATTTAAACCTATGCCACACACCAAATCTTCTCCTACAATATTGGTCATCAGACCACCTAGCTTCAAATCATCTAAATAAAAATCATTGGGCCATTTAAGCCAAAGCTTTGAGCCACGATCTTGTAAAACTTGCTTCATAATGTAAGAAAAATAGATCGAAGAGGATTCAAGTTTTAGGTCTTGGGGAAGCTCACTTTTAGGATATGCAAAAGATAAAAAGAGATTTCCACTCTCTGCAATCCAACTGTTTCCTCTACTGCCTTCTCCGCTAGTTTGCGTATGCGCCACTATACAAACAGGTGCGCTGAGTTGTTTTGATTTTAACAACTCTATTAAATAGCGCTGCGTCGAATCAATTGTATCAAGAGAGTATATCGTCAACTTTGAAACGCTTTCCGCGGCAGTAAGAGAGGATATCCATCTCATTTTTTGATTCGGGTTGCACCTGCAATATTTTCAAAGATCCAAGCGTACACCCCACAATAATATAATCCTTATGTATCTCTAATATTTTACCCGCCTCAAAGCTTCTACATGCAGAGTGTAGGGCAATCTTTTTGAGTTTCAACCCGCTTTGCAGATGGATTCCCGGCCACGGAGTAAATGCTCTATATCTGTTATAAATCGCCATTGCATCACTAAACTCTATTAGCGCATCATTTTTTGTGATTTTTTTGCAGTGTGAGGCAAGGGAAGCATCTTGTTTGATTGGAGTCAGCGCTGCGTATTCTCTTAAAACATCAAGCGTCAAATCACTCGCAACATAAGTCAGTTTTTCAAAAAGTCCATCTGCCAACTCATTGTCATCGATAGCAATTTGAGCAATCTTTAAAATATCTCCGGTATCAAGCCCCTCGTCCATCTTCATCGCAGTTACACCTGTCATTTTATCGCCACTGCGCAGAGATTCTTGTATAGGACTTGCCCCTCTATATTTTGGAAGTATTGAAGCATGGAGATTAATACACGGCGCATGATCGAGTATCTCACGAGGCAGAATCTGTCCATAGGCTGCGACCACAATAAAATCACACTCAATTTTTAAAAGTGCATCGATCACTGAAATATCTCTCAATCTTGTAGGTTGAAAAAGTGCAATCCCTGCTTGCAGTGCTGTTACTTTCACAGGAGGCTGCGTCATAATCTTTTTACGTCCCACTGGTTTATCTGGCTGTGTATAAACGGCTACAACCTCAATATCACTCGTTTTTATGAGATCTTGTAAAATTTTTTGCGCATAGCTTGGCGTGCCCATAAAAATGATTTTCATCTCAAAACTCCTTACATGTAAAGAGTGTGCCACCTTGATGTTTCCCATCAAGAAGAAAACTTCTCACATCACTAAGATCAAAGCCACTTGCTAAGAACATTTCTCGCTTACATGTAAGCATATAAGCAGCCGCTTTAAGTTTTGTTACAATCCCACCTGTTGCAAATTGACTGTGTGGAGAAGCTGCTTGCTCGAGCTCACTCGCATCGATTGCATGCACAACTTTTCTCACCTTTGCATCAGAGTTTTGGCGTGGATCGCTATCATAATACGCATCAATATCTGAAAGAATAAGCAGCATATCTGCGTCAATATTACATGCAACGTAAGCAGAAAGTTGGTCATTATCTCCCACTCCAAGCTCATCTGTGGCTGTGGCATCATTTTCATTGACAATTGGAACCACGCCATTTTCAAGCAAAATATTCATCGTATTTTTGATTTTTTGATTTTGATTTGGAGTATTAAGATTTGCTGCCGTTAAGAGTATTTGCGCACAAAGTTCATTATGTTTTGCAAAAGCAAGGCGATATTTTTTCATGAGCAAAGGTTGACCAATTGCAGCTAAAGCTTGTTTGTTTTGAAGTATTTGCTTATCGAGTTGCAGTTGCGTGTATCCAGCTGAAACAGCGCCAGATGAAACAAGCACTACCTCATATTTTTTTTTGAGATCAACAAGTAATTTTACAATATTGGCAACTCTTTGCTCTGCAACTTGCTGGTTATCTGTTAAAACCGCTGTCCCTACTTTTAAAACAATTCGTTTCATTTCTGCTGTCTATCCGTATGTACTAAATTAAACAAAGCATATTTCAATGCTTCAATATTTTTACTTGTAGCAGAGGAAATCGGTGCCACAAAATAGGGTTTTTCTCTCTCATATCCGAGTGTTTCATCTGCGGTATCTTGAATAAAATATGGCAATGATGGATCAAAATCAAACTCACTGGCAACGTTTACATGTAAGCCGAGTAGCGTTAAAAAACTCTCGACAAGAGCGCCGAGTTCCTCCTGCGCAATAACATCACAGCGTGTCAGAGCAATAGCATATTTGCTATTTCCCAAAACATCTGAAAAAGCCGCAACTTCATTTTTAAGCGTTTCAAACTGCTCTTTTAAATCGCGGTATGAAGCCAAATCAACCATAAAAAGAAGTGTTTTTGTTCTTTCAATATGGCGTAAAAACTGGATTCCCAAGCCTTTACCTTCGTGCGCTCCACCGATAATCCCTGGAATATCTGCCATCACAAAAGATTCAAAATCTCCAATATTTACTTGTCCGAGCTTTGGAGTGAGTGTTGTAAATTCATAGTTTGCAATCTCTGGACGCGCATTTGAGACCGTTGAGATTAGTGTTGATTTTCCAACATTTGGAAACCCTACAAGTCCGACATCTGCAATCAATTTGAGATCAAGTTTAATCTCTTGAGTATGCCCAGCTTCGCCTGGTTGGCAATGCGTTGGTCTTTGATTTGTAGAGGATTTAAAGTGCGTATTTCCAAGTCCTCCTTTTCCACCTTCTAAAAAGAGCACTTCTTGCCCATTTTCAAGCATATCAAAAAGCACTTTACCGCTTTGTTTCTCGATAATCTGCGTTCCTGGAGGCACAATAATAACTTTTTTGCCGCCAGATTTTCCAGTCATGTTTCTAGGAGCACCAGGGACGCCGTTGTCCGCTTTGATATGCATATTTTTTTGAAAATGAGAAAGCGTGTGTGTATTATTATCACACTTAAACCAGATGTCGCCACCTTTTCCGCCATCGCCACCATTTGGTCCGCCATTAACGACAAATTTTTCACGACGAAATGAAGCACATCCAGCTCCACCTTTACCAGAAGAGATGGTAAGCTCTACGCTATCTATAAACATAAAAATCCTTGTGCAATATTTAAAAATCGATTCCGTTACCATGGAAGGCTAAATGGACTATTAAAGATTGAAATTTAAAAAATGAAATTATAATGAAAAAAATTATTTTAAAAAAGAGTTTGTCAGAAATTCATCAGGCCAAAGCCTGAAGAAAGAAAATTACGCAGCAGGTTTGATTGAAACTTGTTTACGAGTTTTGTCTTTACGACCAAATTCAACAACACCATCAACGAGTGCATATAAAGTATGGTCTTTACCCATACCAATATTTAGACCTGGATGAATTTTTGTTCCTCTTTGACGAACGATAATATTACCAGCTACAACTGTTTGTCCACCGTATTTTTTAACGCCAAGTCTACGACCAGCTGAATCACGGTTATTCTGTGTACTACCCTGACCTTTCTTATGAGCCATCTCTATCTCCTACTTTTAGTTAATTACGCAGCGATTTTAGTAACGCAAACACGTGTGAAGTCTCTTCTGAAACCACGTTTTACTTTACTATCTTTACGACGACGTTTTTTGAATGTAATGACTTTTTTGCCACGACCCTCATTGATAACTTCTAATGTTACAACAGCACCCTCAACAAATGGAGTACCTACTTTTAGTTCACCAGCGTTAACTGCAAGAACTTCTTTTACTTCAACGATGTCTTTTGGTTCAAGAGTCATCTTATCTAATAATAAGATATCACCCTCTTGAACTTTGTATTGTTTACCACCGTTTTTGATGATTGCGTACATAGCGCTTCCTTAAATCTTAATGGGTATATAAAAAGTTTGCAATTATATACAAACTAGCTTTAAGTAATGTTTAAATCTCTAACTTTTTGTTTTCGTACCATTTTCTCAGCCATCTATCGAGTGGATAGATGAGTTTGTAAATGACTGGAACAATTAAGAGTGTTAAAAACATAGAACTGAGCAAGCCTCCGATAACGGCTATGGCCATTGGAGCTTTAGTCTCACTTCCTAAACTTGTGCTTATAGCAATAGGAATCATGGCAAATATCATCGCGACCGTTGTCATCAAAATTGGACGCAGTCTTTTTTCTCCCGCTTCCATAAGCGCATCATCGACATTTTTTCCATTCTCAACAGCATTATTTGCAAAGTCCACTAAAAGAACAGCATTTTTTCCAACCATTCCCATCAGTAACATAAATCCAATCATAACAAAAAGACTAAAATGCTGTCCACTTACAAAGAGGGCGAGCATCACACCCACAATACTCAGCGGTAATGCGATCATAATGATAATTGGCTGAATAAGCGATTCATAAAGAATTGCCAAAATAATGAACATCAATATCACAGAAAGAGCGATAGCTGCGCCAAAAGCCTGACCTGTTTTCACCATCTCTTCTGCAAAACCTGTAAATTTATACGACACGCCAGCAGGAAGCAAACTGTCTATTTTTGCTTTTGTATAGCCAACAGCACCACCCAAATCAAGCCCAAAAAGATCTGCATAAACACTTACTTGACGCTGCCTATCGAAGTGATAAATTGTCGCTTGCGAAGTTTTTTCACTCAAGCGAACCAAACCACTCAAGTAAACAAGTTCTCCACTTGTTGTGCGTAACTGAATCTTGGAAAGATCCTCAATTCCTACTCTATGCGCATCATCAAAACGAAGTGTGATGTTATACTGTTTGCCATTCTCTTCAAAATTTGATATCTCGATATCGCTTGAAAAAGCTGTCGAAATCGCTTCTGAAATCTGTGCTGCGGTGATACCATAACGCGCAGCATTCTCTCGTATGATATGGATGTCAATCTGAGGTTTTCCATCATCAAGATTGGTATCAATGTCCACAAACCCTTTTTTAGCCCTCAAATAATCTGTAAGATTTTTTGTCGCGACTTGAAGATCTTCAAATGAGTCTGATTTCAAAATAATCTGATAGGGCACACTCGCACCCGCACCTTTAATGTTTGGAATCGCAGCAGCGGTTATAAACATATCTTTATTTTGATAGGGCTTGAGCTTCTCTCGAAGATTTTGAACTATCTGTTCTTGATCCTCTTCTCTTTGCTCTTTTGAAACCAATTTCACATAAACAGTTGCTTTGTTTTTCTCGCCAACAGTGTTGGAACCGACACTTAAAGTGGTAAATTCTACCTCTTTATTTTCTCGTATCAACGCCTCGATCGCTTTGGATTTTTGAATCATAGCCTCAAGAGAGATTCCCGCATTTGCTTTGAGGGCAACTTCAAACTCTGCTTTATCCTCTTTTGGAATAAAATCCATTCCAATTTTTGGAAAAAGACTCAAAGAACCGACAAAAAGAATCAAAACAAAAACAATCGTTATCCCTTTAAATTTCAAGACAAATTGTAAAGTTTTTGCATACATACGGTCAAAAATTCTAAAAATACCCTCGGTCGCATTGTAAAATCTGCTCTCACCTTTGTTTAAGACGCGCGCACTCAAACTTGGCATAAAACTCATCGCAACTGTGTAAGATATCACAACAGCAAAACCAACAGTCATCGCAAAACTCTCAAAGAATTTTCCAACAATCCCACTCATATTTGCCACAGGGATAAATACAGCAAGGAGCATCGCAGAGATTGCTAAGATGGCAAAAGCCATCTCTTTAACTCCCTCGTATGCCGCATCTTGGCGGCTCATCCCCGCTTCCATCTTTTTATAAATATTTTCAAGCACAACGATAGCATCATCAATAATAATCCCGATGGAGAGTGTCAGCCCGATGAGCGTCATCTTGTTAAGATCAAATCCCATAAAGTGCATAAATGCAATGGTGCCCATAATCGAGATTGGGATGGAGAGTGCAGAAACCAGAGTAATAGTCATATTTCGTAAAAATCCAAAAACGATAACTACCGCCAAGAATGCACCATAGACAAGATCAAACTCAACATCTTCAAGCGAATGGATAATAAATGGCCCCGTATCTTGCAGGGTTTGCACTCCATACGCATTGCCTGCCATCTTTTGCAAGTTTGGCACAACTGCTTTGACACGGTTGATAATCTCAAGCGTATTTGTTCCTGAGATCTTTTGAACCTCAAGCATTACGCCCTCTTGTCCATTGTAAGAAGCGTAATTTTTTGGATCACTCAAACCATCTTCAACACGAGCGACATCTTTGAGCTTCACGCCATCTTTGATGACGAGTTCTGCAAGCTCTGCCACGCTAAGTGCATCTGCTTTTGTTTTGAGAACAACCTCTTTTTGCGAAGAAATCAGTTTTCCACCGCCAATTTTGACATTTTCACGCGCAACGATGGTGTTGAGTTCACTAACAGAGATGCCAAATTTATTTAAAAGTGTAGGATTTGGAAAGATACGAATCTCTCTATCTTTATACCCGATAATATTGACAGCACCAACGCCTTGTATCTTTTGGAGCGATGGTTTTACTTTCTCATCTGCAAAAAGCATTAACTCTTTAATATTCCCTTTTTTAGCAGTTACGAAAAGGTTTATCACCGACGCTGAGCCAATATCTAGCTTACTTACCAAAGGTGATTTTGCATTGGTTGGTAGCAATACCGCTGAGACTTTGTCACGAACATCATTGGTTGCTTCATCGATATTTCTCTCCAAAAAGAACTTAATCGTCACAACACTTACGCCATCACTACTTGTAGAGATAACAGAATCGATTCCATCAATCCCTGAGACTGCTTCTTCTATCTTGTCTGTTACTTGTGATTCTACCGTCGAAGATTCAGCTCCCGCATAGATAGTTTTGACTGTCACGATTGGAAAATCTACATTTGGAAAAAGCGCGGCTGGCATCGCTTTAAAACTTTGGTATCCAAAGAATAAAAGCGTTATCACATACATAAAGGTCGCAATGGGCCTATTGATTGCAAATTTATACATAAAAACCTACTTTGTTATAATGGTGCCATCGCCGTAAAGTCCGACGATAAGATCATTTGCAAGCACTTCTGCTTTCATCTTTCTATTTGCGCTGCTTGAAGATGGATAGATTTTTGAGATTTTTCCTGTGTGCTCTTTCATATCGCCATCCACTTTATACACAAAACCATTGCCAACTCTCACTTTTTTCCAGTTTGCTTGATCAAACTCCACAATCAGCTTGCGATTTGAGAGACTTTGGATGGAAAAAACTGGTTTAATAGCCATCGAGTTTACAACATCGCCTAACTCTAGTTTTTTATCCGTGATAACTCCAGCAAATGGTGCGTATAAAACACTGTTGTTAAGTTGTGTTTGTTTAAACTTTACATTTGCTTGCGCTGCAAGAACTCCTACTTTTGCTCTTTCGTATGCAAGTCTAAACTTATCAAATGTTGCTTCATCGACTAAATGTTGTACTTTTTTCTCTCTCTCATAATCTTTTGCGGCAAAATCTAAAGCCACTTGCGCATCTGCTAAAGAGCTTTTTGCTATTTGCAAGGTCGCTCGGAGTTCATCACTTTGCAGTTGTGCGAGCTTTTGACCCTTTTTCACTTTTGAGTTAATATCCACATAAAGTGCGGCAACGACACCGCTTGCATTAAACGCCAAATCTGCACTTTTTGCAGGCAAAATATTGAAAGTTGCATAAATATTTTCCGCATTTGCGCTACTCAATAACAAAACCAAAACCAATAATACTTTTCTCATTTTACAAACTCCCCGATATTTTTTCCACTATAAAAATAGTATGTTCCATACGCAATTTGCGCATCATTGACTGCCTTTACATGTAAGGCTTTTGCATGTGTAAGTGAAGCGAGTGCATCCAAATATGCGACATTATCGACAATGCCTGCATTATATTTTTGCTCAATCATACCAAAGGCACTTTGTGCCGCTTTGAGCGCGCTTGTAGCACTTGCTATTGCAACTTTACTTGTGTTGATTCGCGCTTGGGCGATCTCAAAATTGAGTTTTTGCTCTTTTGTTCGGTAGGCTATTTGTGAGCTGAGCGCTTGGGCTTGACTTAAAACCGCTTCTTTGTTTTTTTCAACTGCACCATTGTCAAAAAGTCGCACACCAAGTGTCACCATCAGTTTATTTTGCTGATCAGGTTGTGAGGGCATCGCCGAATCAACACTGCCATAGCCATTGAGTGAATAAGTATCTTCCACACGAAGCGCTGGATAGTATGTGCTCATCAAAGCGCGTGCATTTGACTCAAGTGACTCTTTTTGTGCGACCAAGGATTTGACTCCATCACTTTGCTCAAAACTCTGCGATAGTGGCTCACTAATAAAAGAGTCCTCAAAACGAAGTACATCTTTTCCAACTTTGAGTGCAAGCATTTTTTTAGCCCCAAGGAGTTGGAGTTTTGTTGCTTCACTCTCATACACATTGGTATCATACGCAGCTTGGAGCCTATCAATGGCATCTTGCGTTGCTAACTTTGCGACAAAAAACTGCTTCACGCGACTTAGTTGTGCGCCAAGAGATTTTCGCTCCTCCTCTTGAGCTTGCAAAGTCGCTTCGAGCGTTTTGATGTTGAAATACTCTTGCACAATACTCAAAGCAAGCTCTTTTTTTGTCGCTTCTGTGTCAAAATTGCTGGCTTTAAACTCTTTACTCTTTGTATCGACAAGTGCGTCGCTCATCCCACCATCATACAAACTCAAGCCAACTTTTGCAAATCCACTGTAGGTTTCACCAGGCAAAAATGGACTTTTTTCATCCAGTCTTTGGTAAAAAGCACCCAGATCTAAAGTCGGATAATAGGCACTTTTTTGCGCTTGCAACTCTTTATTTTTTGCATCTTGTGTGAAGCTTTTGGCAACGACAAGATCACTTTTTGCACTCGCATACGCAAGCAAAGATTTTAGATTATCTGCGCCTAAAAGTGCGGGCAACAACAAAAACGCAACTCTTTTCATTTTTTTACCTCAATTAAATCAAATAATGTATCTATATAACTATCAATCTCATTTTGGAGGCTTGCAGTCGAGTTCGTCGCATAGCTTGAGAGAAACATCCCTTTTCCAAGTGCAAAAAGACCATTGGAGAGCGCGATAGACTGCTCGATAATCTCGCCATTTGCAACGCCCTCTTGCAACACTCTTTGAAACCACGCAGCGTATGAAGCGTAACATTTAGCATGAAACTCACTCATTTGGCTGTTTGGTTCACTTAAAGTGATAGAAATAAACTCTTTATACAACTCTCTAAGCTCCACCTCTTCATTGTAAAAGAACTCAAAAAAGCATTTCACTTTTTCTTTCGTAGAGTTTGCATGCGCCATTTTTTTCTCTTTTTTTGCATCATGTTCAGCTAAAAGAATATTGACGATTTCAAAAACAATATCCTCTTTGTTTTTGAAATAATCATACAGCGTTCCCTTGCCAACTCCAGCCTCTTTTGCAATCTCGGAGATTGTGAGATTTTTAATCCCCCGCGCTACAAAAATATCCTTACATGTAAGGGCAATATCTCGTCTTTTTTGTATTTTATCAACAATAATCGCCACAAAGCCTCCTCTAGTCACTTAAATGACCGACCATCAGTCATTGAAAGAATTTTAGAGTCTTTCTGCTTTAATTTTTATAAACTATTTCAAGAGTGCCATTTCAATAAATAAAAAATGGGTTTGAGAAATTGCTTCTACTTTTACGAGGCAATTTTTCTGCGAAGCGCTCTGAGAAAATAGTTCCTCATCAGAAACTATTTTTAAAGCGTCGCCATCGCTGAGTGAGGTGCTTACATGTAAGCTATCAATCACAGCCTCACCCTCAATCTGCACATAATATATTTGCCGCTTTGCTGCAAGTTCAAACTCTATTTTTTTGCCTTCATCGAGTTCGCACACATAAATATTTACATCTTGGTAGAGCCTTACTTTTGCATTATCAGCTTTATTGGAAGCTACATATAAGAGGATATTTTTTCGCTCTTGTTCTGCATAACTCACATCACCATACAGTGGCTTTAGACCTTTTTTTGGCGGGATTATCCATATCTGTAAAAGGCGTAAATCTTTGCTTTTGTGTTTGTTATACTCCGAATGCATCACACCCTCTCCCGCGCTCATATACTGCACATCGCCACGAGAGAGAGTGCGCTCATTTCTCATGGAGTCTTTATGTGTAATTTCACCATTGACAATATAAGAGATAATCTCCATATCATTATGCGGATGCATTGGAAATCCGCCTTGTGGGTGGATAATATCGTCATTTAAAACGCGAAGTGCTCCAAAATTGATATTATCAAAATCTCTATATTCGGCAAATGAGAAGTGAAAACGGCTCTGCAGCCATCCTTTATTTGAAACAAACATCTGCTCTTTTGCTCTCTTCTCAATCATCTTTTTCTCCTATTATTTTTGCCAAATAGGCTTGTTTATCTCTTAATTAAAAAGAAAAGTGTTATAAAAGCTGTACTCCCCAAAGAGAGTAAAAGTGCCATATCCATGCCAAATTTTTGCCAGATGACTCCAAAAACATACGCGCCTACTGCGCCAAAAAGTGCGACGCAAGCGTAAAAAATGCCAAATACTACGCCTTTGTTATCTGCACTGTTTGCGATGTAGGTACGATTCACATTGAGTGAAATGACAGTAAAGAGTCCTAAAAAAACATAAGCAATCCATGTAAAAAGTGGGGTTTGTAGATAGAGAAATAACTGCGACAATACTCCGCTCATATAAGCAAAACCCATCACTTTTGTAACACCTATTTTGTCACTGAGCAAGCCAAAATAGTAACTGCTCAACCCTTGGCTCATCGTTGAAACCATAAATAAAATTGGAATAAGCAAAATCGACATTCCCATCGATTTTGCGGCCATAGCAAAAAAAGCTGTATCAAGTGCAACCATACAAAAGAAGAAGTAAAACAGAAGTCCCAAAATAGTGGTTTTGTCATTTTGTGTGAGTTTGAGGCGAAGTTTTTTCTCTTGGTTTTCACTCTTTTGAATATCTTTAACAAAGAAGAGCACAACCAAAACGCCAAGAGTTCCTGGAATGAGCGTTGCAAAAAAAACATTGCGCATCACAGCTTCGCTTTGCCCAAAAAAGTAAAGCATTGCAAATAAAAAAAGTGCGCCGCTCAGTTCGCCCGCAAGATCGAGGGTTTTGTGAAATCCAAAGGTTCTGCCTGAATGGTTTTTTTTCGAATAGCTTGCGATAAGGAGATCTTTTGGAGCCGAGCGCACCCCTTTGCCAAAACGCTCAGCGCTTCTCAGCAGGCCGACACTCATATAATCATGCGCAAAACCAAAAAGCGGTTTACTGATGGCAGAGAGGAGATACCCGCCCACAACCAAAGGTTTCACTACGCCAAAATAGTCAGCAATATAACCTGAAAATATACGAAGTCCATAGGAGATAAATGTCGCCACGGCTACAATAAGCCCTAATTTATCCATCCCTTCATGCAAAATAATCACGACAAAAATAGGCAAAATTGGAGTAATCATCGCCGAAGCAAAGTCAGTAAAATAGCTCACAATACCGAGCATAACAACATTTTTATCAATTGTTTTCATCTGTTTTTCATCTTTATCCTTGAAAAATCTTTTAGTAGAAGGAGTAAAACTCTTGGAATTTTGTGCTTCCATAGAGGGCTTTTAGGAAACGCTTACATGTAAGGCAAAAGCCTTGGGGCATTTATACTAACGCGATTGCGTCAATTTCAACGAGTGCGTTTTTTGGAAGGGTTTTGACCGCAACAGTTGAGCGCGCTGGTTTATGCCCACCAAACGCCTTTTCATAGAGTTCGTTTACTGCAACAAAATCATCCATATTGGCTAAAAAGATGGTTGTTTTAAGCACCTTGCTAAAGTCACTTCCTGCTTCTTGCAGCACTGCTTGAAGATTTGAAAGTACCTGCGCCGTCTGTACTTGGATATTTTCCTCAAGCATCACGCCCTCTGGTGTAAGAGCGATCTGGCCTGAAGTGTAAACCAAACCATTTGCCACAACCGCTTGTGAGTAGGGTCCAATCGCTGAGGGTGCTTTTGAAGTTTGTACGAATTGCATATTTTTTCCTTTAATATATCTCTATGAGACGTCTAAAAATTTTATAAAGATCTTCGACCTCCTTGATGGTCGTTCTCTCATTTACGGAGTGAATTGTATCATTTTTCACTCCAAACTCAATCACTTCAACCCCGCAAGGAGCGATAAAACGCGCATCACTCGTACCGCCTGCTGTGGAGTATTTGGTCTTAACATGTACAATATCCTCAATCGCTTGGGTTATATCTTTGACTATTTTTGTGTCCGTTGAAGTGACAAATGGAAAAGCACTTTCATCGAGCGTGAGCGTATAATCCATCTCTTTAAAATGTTGCTCGACAAAGTGTTCTATCTCTTTTGTGGTCGTTTTAGTCGAGTTGCGCACGTTAAACATCATCTCTAAACTATTTGGTGTCACATTTGTGACCTGCATCCCTGAGCGAATATCGGTAATGACAAATTTGCTTGGAGCAAAAAACTCATCTCCATTATCTAAATCCACACCAGCAACTTTGCATAAAACCTGTGCTATTTGATGGATAGGATTAATCGCTTTTTGGGGGTACGCCGCGTGTCCTTGTTTGCCTTGGACTACAATGCGTCCATTGATAGAGCCGCGGCGCCCCACTTTGATAGCGTCGCCAAAGAGTGTCTCGCATGTAGGCTCTGCCACAACACAACTATGCGGAAGGAGATTTTTCTCTTTGAGCACCTCAAGCATAGCAACAGTGCCATCTTTTGCCGCGCCCTCTTCATCAGAGGTGAGGAGCAAAGAGAGCGTTCCATCAAATGTTTTTGTCTCTTTGAGTGCTTGTACAAACGCCGCAACACCGCTTTTCATATCTTGTGCGCCTCGCCCATAAATAGTGCCATCGATTTGCACTGCTTCATAAGGGTTTGTGTCCCAATGATTTCCTGCTGGAACGACATCAACATGGCCTGCAAAACAGAGGTGTTGGCCCTCGCCAAACTTTTTACTAATAAAAAGGTTTTTAACTCCATTTTTGTTTACATGTAAGGGAGTAAAACCCTCTAAATAGTGTTCTATAAAAGCTAAAATACCACCATCGTCTGGTGTCTCGCTTTTGGACTCTATGAAAAATTTAAATAACTCTATTATTTGCATTGTTTACTCTTCATCTTTTGTATTATTTTTTAAAAGCATTTCACAAGTCCCTAGTCAAAGTAGCACAAGTTTGCACTTGTAATCTTGAAAGTTCAAGTTCATCAAAATCATTTGCAAGACGTTTGCGGATAGCGTTTGCTGTTTCTAAAAACTCTCCATCCATGTGCAGTGATTTTGCAAATTCCAAACCATAGATGCTGCTCCCGTTTCCAGCTTGTAAGATACGGTTAAAAAGAAGAAGATCTTGGCGTTCATCGTACTCAACGCTGAGATGCAGATCAACAACATTTTTAAGCTTTTGAATCTCCGCCATTGTAGAGAGTTGGTGTAAATGGGTAGCAAACAAGAAGATACTTCGCAGTTTTGCAAGCTTGATAATGGCACTCGCAACAATGGCAACTCCAGAGAGTGTCTCTGTTCCATGCGATATTTCATCACCTAAGACCAATGATTTCACACTTGCGCGGTTGAAGATATTTTTGAGTTCCACCATCTCAACTGCAAATGTGGACAAACCTTTTGCAAGGTTATCACGCGAGACAATACGGGTGAAAAGTGACTCAAAAAGTGAAAATTTCATCGCAGAAGCGCTCACAAAAAAACCACTTTGCGCCATTAACATAGCGATTCCTATGCTCTTCATCAAAGAGGATTTTCCACTCGAGTTGATTCCATACAAAAGCACACCATTGATGGCATGCCCATCGTGGACACTCAGATCAAGCATAACAGTTGTCGGATATGGAAGGTCCATATAATCTCGATTTCCCATCACAATATCGTTTGGCACATAAATACCGCGACGCTGTTGGAGCTCGATGAGTGGATGGCGGAGTTGCATAATCTGCATAAAATTTTCATCCTCTGCAACATCTACAATCATCGGTCTTGAATGCCTATAGGCAAGCGCTACTTTTGCCGAACTCACGGCCACATCAAGATCAGCAACATAGGCGATAACACGGTCAAAAAGAAGTGTATAACGCCTTTCATATACGCCTTGAAGCTGTGTATATCGCTCTTTGACTAACGAGACTATTTTGCTTTTATTTCTCATAATCTTATCTGAGAGTTCATCTAAAAGTGGTGAAGTTATCTTCACGCTGTTGGTTAATTTCTTCACACTAAACTCACCAAAGCTTACATGTAAGGTTCCAATCTCAATCGTATGTGATTTAAAAACTGTTTCAATGAGCGAATAACGATTTTTGGTAAGCGTGATGTAGTATCCCTCTTTATCTAGCACGCCAAGAGCGACATTTCCCTGTGTGCCATTGGATGTGACACTACAAATTAGCTTCTCGATTGCATCCATAATAATGCTAAAC
>JAVHOA010000043.1:0-16716 GCA_036169815.1 Sulfurimonadaceae bacterium | reverse complement strand
AATATTTTTCTTTATATCCGCTATAAATTCATGAATATCATCATATAACGTTTGCAAATCCTCTTCATGTTCCACTTCATCAGCTAAGATTGTGGAAACCATATCGTAAGTAATAATATCTTTTTCACGTGTAATATCAAGTAGCGCGTTGTAGGTGCTAATCGCACACTGTTCGCCTTTGATAGCTTGGTTGAGGATAGAAAGAACATCAAAATCTTCAGGAGCGTCATACCCACAGTTTGTATGCGTAAACCAATCTTTTGGACTGAGCAAAGGTGTTCCACCAAGTTGTAAAATACGCCCGCTCAAAAGTGTTGCATGGCGAAGCTCATCAGCTGCATGCTGGTTAAGTTCTACAATGGCAGCATCTTTCATAATCCCTTTAACAACTTTTGACTCAATAAAATATTGATAATAAGCTAGCCACTCATCTGCATACGCTTTGTTTAAAAGTGTAGTAACGGTATTCGCTTCGATTCCTTTTAAAATTGATATGCCTCTTTTTGCCATCATAAACTCCTCTATTTTTCTTGATTTAGTATATGATAAGCATTCTTAAAAGAAAATAATTATCATTTATAGAAAAAATATATTAATTCTCGGTATGATGAGAAGAGCTTACATGTAAGCCTTTTTCATAATTTTCACGAAGCAACTTACTAATAGTTTTAATATTATTTGCGCTTAGCAAATAGCTTTCATCCATAAACTTCGCGATATGATACACCTCTGTTACTGTAATTCCAAAAGGATCTTTTCTTTCAACAACTAACTTATTCTCATCACTAAAAGAGAGATAATCAAGTTTTTTTCTACTATATTGAATATAGTAAGTCAAAACAATCTCATCTGAATGCTTTTTTTCTAGTGCAACAATGACTTCTTGTTCCTCTTTGATATCGATAGCAACAACTTTTTGAAATTCACTGGCGCGCATACTGCCTAAATATATCTTTGCATAAAGGTCATGATATCTTTGCGTTAAAGGCTGATTTAAAAATCTCATATTGATTAACTGACCTCTATTTTGACGTAAAGATTTTGTAATCCATGAGAGAATATTGTAGTATTTAAAAGGGGTTACATGTAAGCTTTGTGCTTCCACAAATTTTGGATTATTCATCACTTTCTTTGGCTTTTTACTATAAGCTTTTGGATTTTTTAGATATGTCAAAACTTTTTGGCAAGAAAATGGTTTTGTAATCCATACTGTACAATACGCTGGAAGTTGTTTTACTCCACTTACACCCTCGTTGAGTATGATCAAAGATTTTACTTTATAATGAGGAAAAATAGTTTCTAAGAGTGCTTTTTTCTTTCTCAGTCTTTTTTTGAGTTTTAAAACAGATTTAACCAAGGTCATCTCTACAAAATAAAGCTCATCTTTTGTAAAAATCAGTGCATCAAATTCACCAATTTCTCTGCTTTTTGTACGATACACAATTTGCGCTTTTTCACTTATGGAGAGTGTGTTTGCTAAAGCTTTATCTCTATCTTGATGATGCCCTTTTAAAACAAACTTTTCTATCTCAGGTTTTGTTACTACGTATGCTAAAAGCTTTTCATACATGTAGTTCTCAAACACTTCACCTTCAAAGGAACGAAATGAACTCAAATATCTAATATCTTCTTCTTCCACGCCAGCTTTTATAAGAGAAAAAAGATGTTTAACATTGTAATCATAATATAAGAGGTTATCATCTATATCATCCTCTAAAAGATTTAAAATCGATTCTGTTGCTTCAAGCATACTTTTTCCTCTTTATCTTGCAACAATTTCATTCTCCAAAAAGAACTTATCGATGAGATCTCTATACTCTGTACTATCTTCTATTCGATTGACGCAGTCACGAAGCACAGAAGCACCTTGATATCCTTTTGAATAGGTATGGGTATGTTTTCTAAACATACTCACCCCTCGTGGACCATAAAACTCTATCATCTTGTCAAAATGTTCCATAATGATTGCATGCTTTACGTCTCTATCAATCTGCGTAGAACCTGTTTTTAACTGATGAAATATCCACGGCGCTCCAACAGCTCCACGACCTATCATGACACCATCTGCGCCTGTGTGTTGGAGCACCCACTGCGCTTTTTCATAAGAGTCTATATCACCATTTGCAATGACTGGAATTTTAACACTCTCTTTAATCTCTTTTATTGCATCATAATCCACTTCTGCTTTAAACTTGCCTGCCCGTGTTCTACCATGCACCGCAATAAAATCCGCACCACTATCCTCTACCATTTTTGCAATATCCCTATGATTTTTCTTTTCATAGCCAAGTCTAATTTTTACACTTGTCATCGACTTGTTCGAGGTATCTTTGATCGTTTGAATAATCTCGCCCATCAAAGGAAGATTTAAAAGAAGTGAACTTCCGCTTCCATGTCCAACTATTTTTGGGACAGGACAACCACAATTGAGATCAATAATATCAATTCCACTTTGATCGTTGAGAATCTCTACCGCTTCTTTGACAACAGCAGCCTCAGCCCCTGCAATCTGCACAGAATAAGGGTCTTCATTTGAACTTTTTTCGAGCATATGGAGTGTCTTTTGAGATCCATGAGAGAGCGCGTTTGAGCTTATCATTTCACTCACTGTCAAATCTGCACCAAATTTTTTGACGACACTTCGAAAAGGAAGATCCGTATAGCCTGCAAGTGGGGCTAAAACATAAATGGGATGTTGAAAGGATAGTTTTTTTTGCATTTAAAAAGTTCCAGAAAATTTATTTGAAGTAAAAACAAAATGTTTTTGAGAAGAAAAAAGAGTGTTTAAAGAGTAAAACTCCCTAAACAAATAGTGAAATATCATAATGTTTATTACACTCTTTTAAAGCTCTATATGCTTTAAAATTAAGATATTCTTGAGCTTGAGTATTTGAGAGTATCTCATTTGCTTGGTATTGCATCTCTAAATCATAAAGTGTATATATATAAGCAGCAGTTGCTTCATCATCTTTCTCACTTAAAAGCTCAAAAAGTTTTATTCTCTGTTCAGGAATCATACTTTTTGCAAGCACTTGTGAAATGGTAATATACTCTTTCTCATTGAGATTTAATACAGCTATGAGCTCTAGTAAAATTTCATTTGAAAGTACAAGTGGATTTTGATCTGCATTGATACGTGATAAGAGAGTATGCAATGCTTCGATGCTCATAAATTCTTTGTTTTTTTCTAAAATAGTAAGTGAAGATCTCTTTGCTGCGTCCATGTAGGCTCTGACACAAAGCTCTTTAGAATATCTGCCAGATTTACTCAACACATCTTCTGCGGAGAGTTCATGCGCATCATATCTATTTTTGTCATTTTGAATTATAAGCTGATTATCACTTGGCAAACTAAATTTTCTTAAATCTGCAACTTCGCCACTTCTCACTCTATTGACAAGTTTTAAGACTGCTGCCAATTTTTCATCTTCGATAAAGGGCATCTGCAAATCAGCAACAATACTCACATGGTCAAGAAGCTTACCAAGTTGTTTATACTTTGGAGTTTTAAACTCAAAATGACGCTCTTCTTTACATAAAAGCGCATCGCCTACTGAAATCATTATTTTTTCTAAATCTTTCTCATACTTTCTTACTTTAAAATTTCCAAGAAGTGAGTAAAAAGCCATATGGAATACGGTCGCGATATAGAGCAGTACAACAGGGATTAAAACCAAAAAAGCTATTGGCAATGGTGGCAGTGCCATACCAAAAAGACTTAGTTCAAAACTCTGCTGTGTTATAAAATACACATACCATCCAAGTAGCATAGCAAAAAGAGCGACTGCGATTGTGTAGCGTTTAATATACATTGGCTATTTCCTTATTTTAAGTGTTGTTTTTCTGCAATCTCACGACAATCGATACAATATTTTGCATGTGGTTTTACTTTAAGTCTAGCGATACTGATGAGCTCTTCGCACATTTCACATTTTCCATAAATACCATGAGCAATTTTACTTAATGAGACTTCAATCTCACTGAGCTCTTTACCTTGCTGCTCACTAATAGCATTTTCAACAAGATTATTGTTACTCATCACAGCATAATCTGCATCGTCATATAACTCTTCTTCACGAAGTTGTCCCATCTCAGCTTGAACACCATTAATGTTTTTTATAATCTGTACTTTTCGTACTTCAAGCATCTTTTTGAAAAAATCTAGTTCGCTTTGTCTCACTAATTACCCCGTTATTTATGATATGGATGGTTTGATAGAATCGAAAAACCTCTATAAATCTGCTCCAAGAGAACAACTTTTGCGATTTTATGACTCATCGTTATTTTACCTAAACTTATAACTTTGTCTGATCGATTTAAGAACGCTTCTTCCAGACCATAAGCACCGCCTATGTAAAATTGAATCGACATTCTACCATCTAAAAGCTTACTAAATTCAAAACTATTGATTAATTTTCCATCAGGATGTAACGCAACTCTATATGCATTGTTGTTATATGCTTCAAATGCCTTAGTATAAGAGGCTTTCGAAGCTTCTACACCAATAGTATGCGCCTTTGTGATCTCTTTAGAAAAGAGTTCAATATCTTGAACTTTTGCAAAGCGAGATATCATTTTTTCTAATTCTTTATACAAAGGATCATAGGTTGAACGCTCTTTTTTTGCGATGGAAATAATATCAATATTCACAATAAGGCGCTTCCAATAACATTGTATTTTACATTCTCAAAACTGTCTTCTAATCGTACACCACCGATTGCAG
The DNA here is from genome assembly GCA_036169815.1 of Sulfurimonadaceae bacterium. GTDB lineage: Bacteria > Campylobacterota > Campylobacteria > Campylobacterales > Sulfurimonadaceae > Hydrocurvibacter. The sequence continues at coordinate 11,993 of JAVHOA010000043.1, read as the reverse complement.
CGACGGGATGTTTAGAAAATGAAGCGATTTGATCTAAGGTATCTCCTAAAATAGAGGAAATATCTTTCGTTGCAGTAGATCTGTATGCACCCAAACCTATATAATCAAGATCCAATTCATTCGCTACTAAAATCTCATCTTTATTGTGCGTTGAAAGGCCTAAGAGCTTCTCTTTTCCGGTTAACTCTTTTAAAATTTTTACAGCTTTTTTAGGATCGGCATCAATTTTATAAAGATCCTCTTGTCCTATGTGCACGCCATCGCAAAAAGAGCTCAATTCAAAAGCATCATTAATAATTAAAAAACCTTCAAAAAGTTGTCGCAAGTGAATCAACTGCTGTTTTATAAAAGCAATATCTGCAGTTTTGTTGCGATACTGAATTATTTTAGCATCCTGTTTTTTTGCGATAGAGACAAAATCGTTCAAAGAAAGATTTGCTCTATCAAGAAGTTCCTGATCGCAGAGTGCGTAGAGCTGCATACTATTTATTTACTAACATCTTTAAAAGATCAGATAAAGTTTGTTTCAAGTCATTACGATTGACAACCATATCGATAGAACCTTTTTCTAGTAAAAATTCCGCTCGCTGAAACCCTTCTGGAAGATCAGAACCAATTGTTTGTTTGATAACTCTTTGTCCTGCAAATCCAACAAGCGAACCTGGTTCGGCGATAATAATATCACCAAGCATCGCAAAAGATGCACTAACGCCACCCATGGTTGGGTCCGTTAGAAGCGAAATGTAGGGAAGTTTCTGCTCTGCAAGTTTTGCAAGCGCAGCTGAAGTTTTACTCATCTGCATTAAAGAGAATGTACTCTCTTGCATCCTAGCTCCACCACTCGCACTCACAATGATAAGACCTTGACGTTTTTCAATGGCACGATTGACCGCACGTACAATCTTTTCGCCCTCAACTGAACCAAGGGAACCACCCATAAATGAAAAATCAAAAACAACTAACTGCGCAGCTTGTGTATTTATCGTACACTCACCACTGATAACAGAAGATTTTCTTTGGGTTTTTTCATAGGCTTCTTCTACACGTTTTGCATAACTTTTTTTATCTACAAAGTTCAATGGATCCACTGGTGCGAGGTTAGCATCAAACTCTATAAAAGAACCCTCATCCGTTAAGAGTGCTATTCTCTCTTTTACACCGATTCTTAGGTGAAATCCACATTTAGGACACACATAGTTTTGATTTTCAACCTCTTTATAATACATAAGAGATTGGCATGAAGTACACTTAATCCAATGCGCGGGAGCTTCACTTTTTGTGGCTTGTTGCTTTTTTGAACTTGAAGTAAAAAGATTAAAAAGACTCAAAATGGTTCCTTGTTGTATATTTTACATAATTTTACAAATAGATCTAAATCTTTTGAAATTATGGTTATCTCGTCATCTTGATAGAGATGTAAATCTTTGCATATATAAAGACCAGCTTTCATATCATAAACACGAATTGTACCAAAAAAGAGCATATAAGCAGCATAAGATGCATACGCCAAAGAGAGAGCGACCGCTCCAGGGGATCTAAACTTGAGCCCATGTTCTTTTAAAATAGCTATTTTTTCTGGATAATCATACGCTTTTTCAACAATTCCAATACTTGATAATGACCTATTTTCTGCTAAATTTTGCTTACATGTAAGGCTATTGAGATAGGTTTTGTACGCTTGTGTCTGTGTACGAACAAACACTTCTGAAGAGATAAAATTCACTACAAGTGCAACAAGTGGTATCTTTCCACTACAAAGTGCAATAGAAGCTCCATAATAAGGGAAATTGGATTTGAAATTATCACTTCCATCAAGCGGATCAAGATAGATGATATGGGTACCATCACCAATAATCCCTGACTCTTCAGAATCAATTTGTGCATAGCTGCTCAAATACGAGATGTAGATTTGCTCAGCTATCAAATCAGCACCATAACTGATATCACCACCAGCACCAAGCGTATGTTTTTGATATAAAGAGGAGGAGTTTTCTAGCAGTTTTTGTTGAATTTCAAGAGATGCCGCAAGGGCATCTTGAACAAATGAGGAAAAATCTATCATTTAACCTAGCAGCGATTTCACGATGCTTCTAGCAGCTTCACGACCATCAAATGCCGCAGTGACAACTAAATCTGCGCCACGATAACAATCTCCACCAGCATAAACACCAGAAGTAGTTGTTTCATGTGTCCCTTCATTGAGTGTGACACCACCCCAAGAGGAAGTTTCAATCCCATTTTCTGCTAAAAATGAAGGCGTTGCAGGATCAAAACCTAAAGACATAATGATAACATCCGCATTCACTCGGTAATCACTCCCTTTAATCTCTTCCATTTTTTGACGACCACTTTCATCTTTCATACCTAAAGTTGTTTTGACCACTTCAACAGCAATCGCACGCCCTGATTCATTCAAAATAATCTCTTTTGGAGCAACACAAAAAGTGAATTCTATGCCCTCTTCAACTGCATTTTTATACTCTTTTTGACTTCCTGGCATATTGTGTGCATCACGACGGTATAAACAAGTTACACTTTTCGCACCCTCTCGTTTTGCTGTACGCATACAATCCATGGCAGTATCTCCACCACCGATAACAACAACATCCAAATCTTTAAAATCAAACTGTTTTTCATAAGAGAGTTTGAAATTTTTACGTTGAATATTTGTTAAATAATCCATCGCTTTATAAACATTTTTTGCATTCTCACCTGCAATGCCCGCTTTTTTAGGAATGGTTGCTCCAATACCAATAAACATAGCATCATGGGCATCTGCGATCTCTTCAAAAGAGATATCATGTCCAACTTCAGTATTAAGAATAAGCTCTAAACCAGCTTCTTGAAGCAGTTTGACACGGCGTTCAACAATCTTTTTATCAAGTTTAAAGTTTGGAATTCCGTACGTTAAGAGACCACCCGCTCTATCACTTCTTTCATACATAGTTACAGCAATACCCGAACGAAGCAGATAGGTTGCGCAAGAAAGCCCTGCAGGTCCAGAACCGATAATAGCAACTTTTTTATCTGTTGTTATACCAGGAAAATGTGGTTTTAAACCATTTTTAAATCCCTCTTCAACAATAAATGTCTCAATGGAACCGATAGTGATAGCACCATGACCATCGTTCAGCGTACAATCTCCCTCACAAAGTCTATCATGAGGACATACTCTACCCATAACTTCAGGAAATGGGGAAGGCTCATTGGAAAGTCTAAATGCAAAATCTAAATCTTTATCAGCGACACTTTTCAACCATTGAGGAATATAGTTGTGCAATGGACATTTGTTGAGACAATAGGGATCTCCACATTGGATACAGCGAACACTCTGTGAAGCTGCATGATCTTTGTCAAATACTTCATAGATTTCTCTAAAATCTTTTACACGCTCAACAACTAAACGTTTGTCAGGATCACTCCGTCCTATATTTAAAAATTCTTGCATATTAATCTCCTTTGTCAGCGTTCAATGGTAATTTTTTAAGATTTTTTGGACGAACTAGCCAGAAATTTCTTATATCTTGTCTAAAATTATCTAATATCTTTCTTGCTTTTTCACTTGATGTTTCAACTAAATACTCTTTTAAAAGACGTTTGAGATAATGTCTTGCTTCATCTCCATCATCTGTATCAATTCTCACAGCTTCAACAAGTTCACTATTTACATTTTCGATAAAATCATGTTTTTTATCATAAACAAATGCAACCCCGCCAGTCATACCAGCACCAAAGTTGATACCAGTTTCGCCGAGAATCACAACAATACCGCCAGTCATATACTCACATGCATTATCGCCCGCGCCCTCGACAATAGCGAGTGCACCAGAGTTACGTACCGCAAAACGTTCACCTACATTTCCAGAAATAAACAGTTTACCGCCTGTTGCACCATATAAACAAGTGTTTCCACCTGCACTAAACTCTTCACCCTCATTTTTGGAAGTGATGACAATCTTCCCTCCATGTAAGCCCTTGCCAATATAATCATTTGCAACACCATTGAGATATAAAGAGATACCGTTTATTAAAAATGCTCCAAAAGCTTGACCTGCAATACCGCTGAGCTCCATCGTGATAGTATCTTTTTTAAGTCCGGCATCACCATAATATTGAGCGATTTCGCCACTTACAAGCGCTCCAAAGCTTCTATGAATATTTTGAATCTCTCTTTTAATTCTCACCGGATGGTCAGGATGTTTTATTGTAGCCATCACATCTTTTAAAATCTCTTGCTCAAAAGCATTGTCATCAAACGGTTTATTAGAAGGTTCTTGGCGAGTATTAACTCCTTCTACTCTGTGCAAAACAGATGAGAAATCAAATTTTTGTGCAAATGGATCATCGACTACTCTTAAAAGATCGCTTCTTCCAACAAGTTCTTCTAAGGTTTTATATCCTAAAGATGCCATAATAGAACGCACATCTTCAGCTAAAAGAGTAAAGTAGTTCACAACTTGATGCACATGCCCTTCAAAAAACTCTTCTCGAAGTTTTTCATTTTGTGTTGCAATACCAACTGAACATTTATTGAGATGACAGATGCGTAGCATTTTACACCCAACAATTGTAAGCACAGCCGTCCCAAATGCATAACTCTCAGCACCAAGCATCGCAGCTTTGATGACATCTAAACCAGTTTTGAGCCCACCATCTGTTTGTACTTCAACAAGACGTCTGAGATCGTTTACTTTCAAGGCATTATGTGCTTCACTCAATCCTAATTCCCATGGACTTCCAGCATATTTAATCGACGTTAAAGGCGCAGCACCTGTACCGCCATCTGCACCAGAGATAATAATCTTGTCTGCATACGCTTTAGCAACACCTGCTGCAATCGTTCCAACACCTGCGGTTGAAACAAGTTTAACAGCAATTCTTGCTTTTGGGTTTACTTGTTTGAGATCAAAAATGAGCTGCGCTAAATCTTCGATAGAATAAATATCGTGGTGTGGTGGAGGTGAAATCAAAGTCACACCAGGAATTGTATGGCGTAAACGAGCAATAAGCTCAGTTACCTTATGACCCGGAAGCTGTCCACCCTCTCCTGGTTTTGCACCCTGAGCCACTTTAATCTGAATCTCTTCAGCAGAGCGAAGGTACGCAGGTGTCACACCAAAACGTCCAGATGCAACTTGTTTGATTTTCGAATTTTTATTTGTATCAAAACGTACAGAATCCTCACCGCCCTCGCCTGAGTTTGATTGTGCTCCAATCTGATTCATAGCCATCGCAAGCGTTTCATGTGCTTCAGGAGAGATGGAACCAAGACTCATAGCAGCTGATGCAAAGCGTTTAAATATGGCTTCTTTTGGCTCTACTTCTGAGAGTTCAATTGGTGCTCTATCGGATTTAAATTCAAAGAAATCACGAATAAATTTTAAACCACGGTTATTGACGCTATTTTTAAATTTTTCATAATCCTTTTTATCGCCACTTTTGACAAATGCATGGATTGCATGGATAGTATCTGGACCAAAATCATGATATTCTTGTCCATTGTAGAATTTATAATATCCACCAATTGCTAAAGGAAAAATGGTATTAAACCCATCTGTACTATACGCTTTTTTATGATTTTCTTTTAATTTTTCATCAATATCAGCATAGCTCAAACCTGGAATCTGTACATGTGAGCCGCTAAAACACTCTCTTGTAATATCACGGCCCAAACCGATAATATCAAATAATCCAGTATTTCTATAAGAAGCAACCGTTGCAATACCCATTTTGGACATAATTTTCAAAATACCCGCATTGATAGCACCATGAGCAGATTTGAGTGCTTCACTGCATGAAATATCACTATATTTATTTTTTGATAGTTCACTGACAACTGTTGAGAAAAGAAGATTTGGATAGATGGCACTTGCGCCATATCCAAGCAATACAGCAGCGCTATGAGAATCAAACACTTCTGATGTACATGCAACTAAAGAAACAAGGTGTCTTATTTTATTATCTAAGAGTGCATGATTTAAACGTCCTATTGCCATAGCCATAGGGATAATACGGTTGGTTTTACTCAAGGCACTGTCATCTAAAATTATGATACGTACTTTTTCATGATTAACACTTTTCACAACCTCTTTGACTAAATGGTCAAGTGCCCCTTTAAGATCGCTATCATAGGCAGTTGAAAATGTTGCATTGCTATAAAAATCTTGATAACTTGGAGACTTTTTATCTCCAAAAGATTTTAAAACTTCAAGCTTCTCAATCGTAATAATAGGAGAGATTGCTTTGAGTCTATGTGCATGTGTTGGAAGTTCACCTAAAATATTATGTGCTTCCCCAAAACCTGTATTTAAACTCATCACCACTTTTTCACGAATCGGATCAATTGGAGGATTTGTAACTTGAGCAAATTTTTGTTTGAAAAAATCTGTAAATGAACGTTGTTTTTCACTAAATGCAGCAAGTGGTGTGTCATCTCCCATAGAGCCAACAGCTTCTTTACCATCACGAATCATAGGTTCTACAACCTGTTCAAGAACCTCTTGGGTGACATTAAAATATCTTTGTCTTTGAATAAGCTCAGACTCATCAAAATCACATTGGTTTTTATACTGATCTTCAACATGTTCTTGAAGATAGATCATATGTTCATTGAGCCATTTCATATATTGATTTGAACTTTTGAGATAATCATTGATCTGTTTATCTTTGAGCACTTTGCCATATTTAAGGTCAAGCCCTATCATCTGTCCTGATTTTAAACGCCCACGCTCTTTGATATTTTCTTCATCAATATCAATAACACCATATTCACTTGCAATTAAGAAAGTATCGTCTTTTGTAATGATATATTTTGATGGACGTAAGCCATTTCTATCAAGTACGCATCCAATATAGCGACCATCTGTCAAAGAAAATGCCGCTGGACCATCCCACGCTTCAAAAACAGTAGATTGGTACTCATAAAACGCACGGAGTTCAGGATCCATGTGTGGCTCATTTTGCCAAGCACTCGGAATCACAGCACGAGCAGCTTTAAAGAAATCCATGCCATTGACAAGCAAGAACTCTAAAAAGTTATCCGCACTCGCACTATCTGATGAAGCTAACTGTAAAATTGGCAAGATACGTGAGAGTTCCTCATCTGTAAATACTTCACTTTTAATCGATTCGGATTTAATTGCAACATTAAATCTATTTCCCTCAACCGAGTTAATCTCACCATTGTGAGCGACAGCTCGAAATGGTTGAGCCAAACGCCACTCAGGAAGTGTATTTGTTGAAAATCTTTGGTGAAACAGTGCAAAAGATATTTTAAAATCTGCATCTTGAAGATCTTTATAAAACTCTTTGATATGCGTTGGCATAACAAGACCTTTATACGAAATGACTTTTGATGACATAGAAGAGATATAAAAATTTCTATCAGCCACAAGTGCATGCTCTGACTCTTTTCTACTTAAATAAAGTAGTGCATCAAAACGCTCGCTCGCCATAATAGAGTTTGCAATAATAAAGAGTTGAACAATATTTGGCAGCGATATTTTTGCTTGTTCGCCAAGTGCATTAGTATCAACGGGAACATCGCGAACTAAAACAACCTTAAGATCATTTTTTATACAAATCTTTTCAATTGTTTCTACTTGTTTTCTATCTTTCGTAAAAACTGTTGCAACAGCAAATTGTTCAGGAAGTTCCACGTTTGTAGCTTCTGCTTGTTTGCGCATAAAATCTGTCGGCATAGAAAGTAAAAGTCCACTTCCATCACCTGTTTTACCATCAGCAGCAACAGCACCGCGGTGCATCATTCGCTCTAAAGCTGTAATGGCATTTTCAAGATTTTCATGTGATGCACGGTTTTTAATACTTGCAATAAGACCAAAACCACAGTTATCTTTAAAAGATCTTAATAAATCATTATATTCCACCATAGGTTCACTCCAAATGTTGTAATTTTCAAATTTTCTTAAATAAATAAGAAGATTTAATCTATTTTTAAACAAACTTAGTCTATTAAAAAGAGAATTTAGGGTTTTATTGTATCAAGTAAAGAATTAAAAAAGGATTTAAAAGGAATAATATTTATTCAAAAAATAAAATTCGTGTAGATTGGAAGCATTTTATGCAAGGGTATATCATCAACATTAATCGTGCAAAAAATGAAGATCTTATAATTACCATCTTATCAAAGGAAAACTTACAAACAGTTTATCGCTTTTATGGTGCAAGGCATGGAGTTATTAACCTTGGATTTAAAATCGATTATGAACTTGAAAACTCTTTAAAAAGCTCTATTCCAAGACTCAGAGATGTTTTACATCTTGGATTTCAATGGCTCAGTGATAGAAACCGCTTACGCGCATGGCAAGATTTTATTGCACTCTTTTACCATCATCTCAAACAAACAGAAGAGCTAGAACCCTTCTACTTTCTGCTCGTCGATGAAGCCGCGCACAAATGGAATAAACAAAATCCCAAACGCGTTGCTATTGAGACCTATACAAAAATACTCCATCATGAAGGACGCTTGCATAGTGAAAATACCTGTTTTTTGTGTGGAGAAATAATACAAGAAGATACACTCTCTATTATAAGAGGTTACTTGCCAACACATAAAACCTGTTCCAATACTTATAGTATTAACAAAAAATCCATCTATGAACTCTGCACACAGAGTTCTACACTTTTTCTCAATGACAAAGAGATAGAGAGACTTTGGTATGTATTACTAGAAGGATTCTAAAAGAAGTCTAATTTAAGAAAAAAGTGTTTATGATGTTTTAAATTAAAATCAAATTGAGGGTGAATATATGGAAAATATCAATCATTTTTTAGCGATGTATGCAACTGAAACTATAGCCTTTGTAATCATAGTTTTTTTTGCTATTGTAATTTTAAAACAAAGAAAAGACAATTCAAAAGATTTATCGTTTCATGAAGAAAATGTAAAACAAAAAGCGCAACAAACAAATACAGTGATACCAGAAAAAAATCTCATTGAAAAAGAAAAAAAAGTTTCCCCTACTCTTGTATCCAAACCAATTCATGAGTTACATGTAACAAATGAACTGATTAAAAAACGTAGAGAAGTTCCTTCTCATGGAGCTATCACAAAAGAGAGTTTTGCGATTTTTAAAGGCTCCAAACTTCTTGTGGCTGAAGATAATAGTATCAATCAAAAAGTTATCAAAGGGATGCTCGGCGATGCTGGCATAGAAATAATTATGGCAAACAATGGTCAAGAGGCTCTTGACATTTTAAAAGACAATAAAGATATTTATATTGTTCTCATGGATGCACATATGCCTCTTGTCGATGGTTTTGAAGCAACTAAACAGATACGAGCAGATCGATCACTCGATCATCTTTTAGTGGTGGCACTAAGCGGGGATACAGCTAGTGATGATATCAAAAAAATGAAAAGTGCTGGAATGCAAGAGTATCTAGAAAAACCTCTTAAAATCGATAAATTGTATGATATTCTTTATGCATATATTGATGTAGTCAATGGTGTAAAACTTGGTATGAGTGATTTACAAACTTCTAATCTCTTACATGTAAGCGATGGAATCGAGATTTGTGGCGGAGATAGCGAACTCTTTAAAGAGATTCTTTTAGAGTTTTTAAACATGTATGCAGATGCGGATCAAAAAATAAAATCTTTTATCCAACAAGCTGACTACACTAGTGCAAACAAAATTCTGCTTGATATCTCAGGAATTGCTGCAAATATAGGTGCAACACAACTTGCAGAAGTTTCTACACAACTGCGTGAAGCGATAAGGCATAATGAAAGAGATAACTTCATCAAAGAAGAGCAAGCGTTTGTTCAAACGCTTTTTACTCTTTGTAGTGAAGTTCAAGCTTATCTCCAAAACTAAAGAGTCTTTAGTCACTTCGACTAAAGTTATCTGCTATTCCTTGCATCTATTTACCTTTTTTTGATACAATTCGACTCAACTTTAATCAAAAGGAATAAATTATGGCAAAACATCAGTTTCAAACCGAAGCAAATCAAATCCTACAACTTATGATCCACTCTTTGTACTCAAACAAAGAGATATTTTTACGCGAACTTATTTCAAACGCTTCTGATGCGCTCGATAAGCTCAATATGCTTGTACTTACGGACGAAGCGTACAAAAATGTCGCTTTTAATCCACGTATCGATATCATCCTAAACAAAGAAGATAAAACACTGACGCTCAAAGATAGCGGTATTGGTATGAATGAGGCTGATCTTATCAGCAATATAGGAACGATTGCAAAATCTGGAACAAAAGCTTTTATTGAGAGTTTAAGCGGGGATCAGAAAAAAGATTCTAAACTAATCGGTCAATTTGGTGTTGGTTTTTATGCTGCATTCATGGTGGCAAACAAAGTCGAAGTCATTAGTCAAAAAGCGAGTGAAGAGCAAGCATTTATCTGGACAAGTGCTGGTGATGGGGAGTTTGATCTTGAATCATCGACTCGTGAGAGTCATGGAACAACTATCATCTTGCATCTCAATGATGATGAGGAAGAGTTTTTAGAAGTACATAGAATCACTTCTATTGTAGAAAAATACTCAAATCACATTCCGTTCCCTATCTTTATGGACAAAGAGCACTATGTAGCAGCCACAAAAGATGATGAGGGCCATGAGATAGAGCCTTCAAAAACAGAAATTGAAAACGAACAGATTAACAAAGCAAATGCGCTTTGGACCATCTCAAAATCAGAAATCAGCGATGAAGAGTATAAAGATTTTTATAAAAGTATCGCACATGATTCCACTGATCCACTGCTTTGGATTCACAATAAAGCAGAAGGTGCCATAGAATACACCACACTCTTTTACATTCCTGAAAAAGCGCCTATGGATATGTATAGAGTTGATTACCAAGCGGGCATTAAACTCTACATCAACCGTGTTTTTATTACTGATGATGAAAAAGAGTTGATGCCAACTTACTTACGTTTTTTACGTGGTGTGATTGATTCAAAAGACCTTCCATTAAATGTCAGTCGTGAGATTTTACAAAACAATGCAGTTTTGGCAAAAATAAAAAATGCCTCTGTCAAAAAAGTGCTCTCAGAGTTTTCTAAAATGGCTAAAAACAATACAGAGAGCTATGAAACTTTTATCACAGAATTTGGCAATGTTTTAAAAGAGGGACTCTATTCAGATTTTGGAAATCGTGAAAAAATCTTAGAACTTTTACGATTTAATACACTCAATTGTGACGAAAAAATTGCTTTAGAAGAGTTTGTAAAAAATGTGGATGAAGCAAAAAAAGAGATTTATTATATCACAGCAAAATCAAGCGTAAGTATGCTCAAAAATAATCCTGCACTAGAGCGTTTTAAAGCAAAAGGAATCGATGTTCTTATTCTCAACGAAGAAGTAGATACTATCGTTTTTCCTATGGTAAGTGAGTACAAAGAGTATAAACTCATCAATGTCACAGATGCTAAGTTTGATGAAAATGAAGAGGACAAACAAGCAAAAGATGCAAGCAAAAAAGAGTTTGATCTTTTAACAAAAGAGATTAAAAACGCTCTTGGTGAAGAGATTAAAGAGGTAGAAGTCACCTTCGATCTTACCACTTCAGCAGTTGCAATCAAAGAGGATAAAGAGGATCCATCATATATGATGGCTCAAATGATGCGTCAGATGGGGCAAGCTAAAGATATGCCACTTCCTAAACCAATCTTACAAATCAATCCAAACCATACGCTTATCAAAAAGCTCAAAGAGTCTGCGGATGCAAATCTTATCGCAGATGCTTCACATGTACTCCTTGATCAAGCAAAACTATTCAACGGTATGGAAATTGGCGATATTCCAGAATTTATCACAAAACTCAACCGTATTATGGAAAAAGCTCTCTAAAATCCTTCAATCATTGTGAAGAGACACACTCTTCACAATATACTGAACAAATATTCATCAACAAAATCATTCACTTATTTTCATACTGACTCTTTTTTAATCATTTCATTGATATTTTTAAGTCAAGAAACATATAAAATATTCATCAAATTATCATAAA
>JAVHOA010000042.1:0-3749 GCA_036169815.1 Sulfurimonadaceae bacterium | reverse complement strand
CCAACTCTGAAAGTGGAAGCTTTTTATACTGCTCTATATACTCGACTAGCTTTTGAGGAAAAGTGTTTGTATCTAAATGTTTTTTGATGCTGGTGTCATCCACTTTTAAGATGTTTGAGCGCATCGCTGCAACTGCGTAAAATCTTTGTGAATCACTAAGTGTATTTAGTTCTTTTTTAGAGAGAATATCTATCGCTTTGAGAGTGTTGAAAATATCATTAATCTCTTTTGTATGGTAGAAGTTATCACTTGCACTTACTTTTGCGGTGATTCCTCTTTGACGAAGCTTTTGTTTGAGTAAAAGCATCTTTGTACTACTGTCAAATACAATAGCGATTGCTTTTTTCTTCTCTTGAATCAGTTTGGAGATATGTTTATACTCATCTTTTTGCTCTTTTGCAATCTCTTCAATAAATACAGCGATAGTATCAAGCTCATCTTTTTCATCATCACCATACGCTTTGGCGGTAATAAGAAATTTAAAACTCCCCTGTTCTTTTCTCTTCTCTTTAAACACTTCAAGCTCTTGAGGATGCGCTTCATAGTTTTGAGAGATGAGTTGGAGGTGTTCATTTTTTTGAAGTATTGCATCAAATATTTGATTGACGTTTTCTAAGACAACGCCATCACTTCTGTGGTTAGTGCTCATATCTTCTATAGAACTAAAGAGCTCTCTATCCTCAACGGCATTATTAAACACCTCTATTTCTGCACCTTGAAAGGAGTAGATAGATTGTTTGCTATCTCCTACGACAAAAAGGTTTGTATCCTTTGACATTGAGTTTTTGACAATATCAAACTGTATCTCATTTGTATCTTGAAACTCATCGACCATGATATATTTATAGTTTGTTTTAGCACGAGGCATGATCTCTAAAGTCTTTGTTATGATGGTATCAAAGTCTATTTTTCCCAGCTCTGTCAGTCTTAAGTCGTAATTTGCTTTGATCTTATGTAAAAGAGTTTTTATCCTTTCTATTTTCTCAAAGAAGAGATCTTCTTTTTGCATGTCGATGGTTTGATATACACCTATGCAACTCTCAAGAGTTTTGATGGCGTCTATACTTGATTTTATCTCTTTATGTTTGTTAAATGGTTTTTTGTTAAACGCGATTGAAATCTCATATTCACTTGATAACGTGTTCCAACTCTTTGCCTCAAAATCATAAAATCCACTTGCATAGGCATCTAAAAAATCACAATATTTTTGAGAATTTTCCAGTTTGTTCTCATAAATATAAGATTTTATATACTCAATATCATCTTCGATATCAGGTAGCGGATACAGCTCCATAATAATTTTTTTATATGTTTCAACATCGATACTTTCACGAGAAAAACTGTCATAGTCTTTTCTAAATTTGCTGTTGCTGACATATTTTGCGATGAGATTGTTGAGAAAAAAGACACTGATATTATTAGATATATCTAAGATCATCACCTCATTTTCAGGTGCATTAAAAAGGTCAAAGATGATTTTTGAGAGTTCACTCTGTTTTTCATCCTCTTTAATAATATCTAGCTTTGTATCAATTCGAGCTATATCTGCGTTTGCTTTGATGATATTAAGACAATACGCATGAATAGTTGATATCTTAGAATTACCACTATCTGTATAGGCGTGTGTGAGTTTTTCTATGAGATAGGTGTGTTGTTCTTGAGTGAGATGAATATTTGCCTCTTGTATAGAACTATAATCACCATCTTTTTGATCTAGTGCATCGAAAGCTATGATCTTGTGAACAAGTTCAAATATTCTACCTCTCATCTCTAAAGCCGCAGCTTCAGTGTAGGTAATAGTTACGATCTCACTTACCTTTGCAGGTTTAAGATCTTCATAGTAACTCAGCTGAGTTGCATAATCTTCTCTAAAATAGTCAAATCCGACTAAAGCGTTTATGTATCTTCTACTCAGAGTATATGTCTTTCCGCTACCAGCACCCACACTTATGGCAAAGCTTTTTTGGATTGTGAATTTATTCATTATTTTTCTCCATTATTTGGTGAAGTTTTTCTAGCAATTCACGCTTATCACCATTTTTTTCAGAGCTGATTCTTGGTTTTAATTCATCAGCAACTTTATACATAGCATTTAAACATTCATCATAATATTCGTTTACCTCTTTATTACTGAGCAAACAGCTCTCTATACCAAATCGTAATAGAAATTTTCGCTCCCACCACTTTTTGCTTCCAAGTAGATGCAATGCTGGTACGTCATTTTTAATATATACCGTTGTTGAGATTACATCATAGGCTGGAGCTAAAGAGCTATTATCAATGTCACTATAGATAAGACCAAAGTTTTTAAGATGCGCGTCACCATTTTGCAAAAGGTTGTTGATGACAATCATTTTGTAAAAATTAATAAGTGAAGTTTTTTTATTTTTACCCGAAACAAATGTCTGAATCGTTTTAGCAACTTGCTCATAACTACCGCTGTATTTATCTTCTCGCTGTTTTGCTTGAAGAACACACATATCTTCAAATCCTAAGTGCTCACCACTCTCTAAAATATCAAATCTTTTCATAATAAAAAGTTTTTCATCATCAGAGAGATAAAACTCAGGCGTAGGCACACCAGCATATTGCACCACTTTCATACAGTAGTACTCATTGAGGGAAAGCTCTTTATAATCCTCTCCCCATGACTTCACGATATACTGTTCTAGTTTTAGTGTTGCTTTGTTTTGTACTCTAGCGATGATTTTTGGCTGGACTCCGCTAAGTGCAGAACTTAAAGCAAATCTTTCTACAAGCTCATCAAAAAGCTTCTCATCTTTTGAATGTAAAAGCTCATCGAGTGTGAGCAGACTATCACTCATATTTTTATGCGATTCATAGCTTACTCTTCCAACTATAGAGGGGGACATAAGCTGCAATAGCCCAAAATCATCTGTTTTTGTGATCTTAGAAAAATGTTTTTTGATAATAGAGAGTAGATATCCCTCAGGTAAGTGCATCTCAAAAATCGGATGTAAGTTTATATGAGAATAATCTTTTGTACGAACAGGCATTGTCAAGGATATAAAAGTTGTTTTTTCTTGCGTTTGATAACTAAAAATATATTCACCATTTTCAGACACCAAACCGCCGACAACTACATCATCTACCTTTACATGTAAACTATCGTTCATCTAATAACTCCTCAAAAACAGGAAAATCAGATTTTTCTCTCAAAATAAGTTCATATCCAAGATAATCCGCTATCTGTAAAACCTTTTTAAATCCTATATCCACGCTTCCACCGTTTTCAAAACCACTAAGTGTCGCTCGTGAGATATGCAGATCTTTACACAACTCTGATTGAGAGATATTTTTAGCTTTACGAAATTTCGCTATTTTTAATCCAAACTCTTTAAAATCCATCTAGGCTCTTTATTTGTATAATATATTCAACATATTAGTACTATTATTTTTATTTGTCAAATATAATATACATTATAATCAATAATTTTTTCATAAATCTCTTACCATCGCAACAAAAGTATCTTCACCGCTTTTGATATCTTCAACTGTTAAATCTTCTTTACTTAGATTTATACCATCTACAATAAACTTTGTAAGGAATGAACCCTGTTTTATAGACACATTGGTTTTTGATAGCCTAAGCCTCTTATATATTAGGATTTAGATGGTTGCATGAATTTTTTTAACTCTTAAATTTTCCATAAGTTTATTTTTATCTTCAAAATATTCATATTCACAATTCGACTCTTTTTTATATTGCCAAATATCCTCATAATAAA
>JAVHOA010000041.1:0-48669 GCA_036169815.1 Sulfurimonadaceae bacterium | reverse complement strand
GTTAAATGCTTCGCCTTCATAGGATAATCAACTTTAACTTCATGAATTTTTATAAGTGTATTTTTCTTATTGTTGTATGCATCCTCTTCAAATTTTTTAACCTTATCCGCTTCAGCTTTTTGTGTCTCTTTATATTTAATATTTGCTTCTCTTGTTGTTTTTACACCATGTATAGTGTTATATTCATTTTCCAATAAGCCTTTTCTAATAGTTTCAGCATAAGCGAGCGACCAATTTGTTATTGGATAAAGCAGAGCAATTGCTAAAGCTGCAGAAGTGAGAAGAATAAGTTTTCCACTCTCTCTTTTTGGAAATGGAGGAGGTCTGTGGTACACAGAAAAGTTGCACTCATATCTTTGAGAACTTGGCATTGTTGTGTAAAGATGCATAAGTGCGTGGAGTTGGTTAAGAGGCCCCTCGGTCGTGTATCCATAGTTAAAATCAAATTCACTTGAGTGAATACCCAAATAAGTTTGTGAATATTCATCCAAACCAGCAATAAGACCGATTTCACTTCCTATATAAATATGATCAATCTTTTCAATCTCAAAAGCTCTTTTTACATAAGTGACAATATCATTTATATGTAAAAAAGTTTCAGCAAAAAGCTTTATTAAATGTTGTTGATACTCTTTATTTGAAGTGGCAAAACCATCATTGGATAAAATTTGAGAAAACATCTCAAAAGAGATTTGTTCTCCTAAAAGTTCACAAAAGCGTACATGTAACTCTTTAAGAGAAAATTTTAATGATTTTGTATAAACAAACTCACCCTCAGAATAGACTGTTAAAAAAGTATCATTGTCTTGAAAATAGATAAAACATTGTATTCCAGAGCTTTCCAATATCTCTTTTGTATAGAGCGTTCTTAAAAGCAGTGCTACAGGAATAATTTGATCAATATATTTGATTGTTTCAATACTGCGTGTAAAATCTTCGTCGAGATTAAGCGGATCAACGACAAAAACATGAAAGAAACGATTTGCTTCATCGACATGATTATACGCTTCAATGTAATTGATTTTATAAGCGATTGCCATATCAAGGGCAAGCTCTTCATACACTTTGTTTTCAATAATATCTGCAATATCATCTTCTGGTATATTTTTACTAATACTGATGAGCGAGCTGATAAAGCTTTTTGAACCAAGATATGAGATTACAAACTGATTTTTAGAGTAAGAGGGATCTAACTCTTTTTCAAGATGACTTGTTGTACCTTTTAAATATTCACTTTTATACGGGTCAACAGATAGAACACTGGTAAAACTCTGCTGTTTTGTTAAATTCATTTCTTCACCTACCTAAAATTAACGACTATCAAGCCACAGAATGCATTTTGATTATAAAACTCTACTCTGTAACTCTTGTTGTTTTTGTCAATTGCATAACTTTTGTCGAGTGACTTATAATTAACTAGCAAATCACTTTCATCTTTATTGAATTTATCTGTAAATCCAATGATATTCACTCTTAAATTTTTAGAGCTTTGCACTACAAAATCGTCATTTACAAAAATATTTGAAGCCATCTCAAATTTTTTTGCCTCTCCATCGACTATGATAAATATATTTATGTCGTTATTGACACATTTATCCAAGTATTCTGGATATAAAGTTGCTATCTTTCTATTACCTATATATATTTCAAAAGAGCCATTTTCTGCTTTTATGCTCCCTATGAAGCTAGAAAATGTAAATTTATTATTTTTCGATTGTAGCGGAATAAAACTTAAATATTTTCTGACAGTATTTAAATTAAAGGAAATACTATTATTTATAGTGATATTGCCCTCATTGTTAATAATTTTGTCTATCTCTTGATGATTTAAATCAAAATCTCTTTGATATTTAATATCCATAATATCCATAAACATCTCAATTGCACTGAGTTGATAATAGACTTTTTGGGCGAGAGATGAAAGGTTTTTACTAGTTTCTAAAGCAAAGGCCGGTTTATTGTGTGTGATGGCAAAGTAGGTCAGAGAGTGTTGCATCTCTTCATCATCAAATTTGGTATTTGTATTTCTTACATTAAAAATATGGTGATTTTCAATAAGTTTTTTATTGAGTCTCAGTTTGACTTCATTGGCAATCTTATCCATATTTTCAAATGCATTATTGCTTGTTATGAGATCACACTGATCAATAACGCAGGTCTGGCCCCAAGCCTTTGGGTTAAATATAGTTCCTTGATCTTTATTTCGATAAAACCCATGTCCATCATGTAAGTTTAAAATCAAACTGACATTCTTATCAAGAATGAGTTTTTTTATATCCCTTACCACGTTAAAATCGGGATCATTTTGATTAAGATTGGCAAATTTGCGGTTCATATCGCCATAAATGCCTCTTTGGTCGGCTTGAATACTTTTGGCATTTAAATTTGGAACAATCCATACACTTCCTTGCTCAATATTGTAATGAGAAGCAAGAATATCTGCTGAAAAATATCCTCCTGGTTCATTGCCATGAATTCCTCCAATGACTAAAAGCGTATGGTTATTATCACTGCCACTTTTTTTAATCATATTAAAATCAGCAGCATAAAGTGAAAGTGAAAGTGAAAGTATAAAAAGTAAACGCATATTACCTTTCCGTTATAATCTTAAATGTATTGTTAGTGAATTTTACGATTAAGGTTTTGTTACCTAAAAATGAGAAGCTTTTCGAGTGATACTCTTCTGTGAAAGTAACAGCATAAAGATTTTTTTCATAGTTTGGATATGGGATGATTTTTATATCTTTGAAATTTATTGTTTTTTCCTCTTTTTTGGAGAAGATGCGTACTTTGTATCTTTTAAAATCCTCAATTTCCATCCCATCAAAGCGTTTAAAAGTTTGATCATAGAAACTGAGATATTTGTCCACATCATTGTATATCCACGCATATCTCCATGCATAAAGGTCTGCTAAGATAGTTGCCAACTCATTTTTTGATGGATATGTTTTAATTTTGGTTTCATTGATAATAAGCAATGTTTTATTGTAATCTATAGCTTTATCGAGGCAAAGAAGCTCTTGATTGCCAATGGCAATACAACCCTTGGTATAATCATCTCGTTCTTGGTTTGTCGGCACACCATGAATCCATATTCCATGCCCATTTTTATTATTATAAGTATCATAAAGATTTGGATATGAAGTAACTAACGCTAAGGGTCCATAAAAAGAATCAACTTTATCAAGTTTTTCTACTATATTGTAGATTCCAATAGGTGTTTTTTTATCACCCTCATTTTTTTTATCTCCATTATACTTTCCTGTAAAGGCACTGTAGCTGTTTACTTTTTGAAAACTGTTGTTTTTATCCATCACGCTGAGTTCTAATGAAGCTATTTTTTTGTTACATGTAAGCAGATTGATAGCTGACTGAATATAGCCATACTTTGTATCTGTTGTAGCTATAATATTTTGCCAATACTCTTTGCCTGCAAGATCCAAATCGAGTTGCTTTTGCAATGTTTGGATGCCATAGAGCCTATACTGTGTTAAGAGTTCTTGGCCATACGCCATAGAAGAAGTAAATAGAAAAACAAGGAGCAGTTTTCTCATTGATAACCAATTTCCCCTAAAAACTGTTTATCAGTCGTCCAGCCTTTTTTGACAGAAACAAAAAGTTCTAAAAACGCTTTTTTCCCAGAAAGGTACTCGATTTTAATTCTTGCAGCTTTTCCAATCCGCTTGATAGTAGATCCGCCACTCCCTATAATAATCCCTTTTTGACTCTCTTTTTCTAAAATAATTGTTGCTTTAATGGTATCAATATTGTTTTTTTCATCAATCGAATCGATAATAACATCTGACTCATAAGGGACTTCATCGCTTACATTTTCAAAGATTGCTTCACGAATAAACTCTTTATAAATATCGCGTACCATCTGAGTGGTGATATCTTGGGGATCGTAAAGATAAGGAGACTCATCAAGATATTTTGCAATAGTATCAAGTAGATCTTCATGACCAACTTTTCTTGCAATACTCACAGGAATAAGTGCTTCAAATTTATCAGCATATTGACTATAGCTTTGAATTCTTTTGAAGAGTTTTTCTTGAGAAACTTGGTCAATTTTACTTAAAACGATGATGTGCTTTTTTCTTTCAGCATTGATAGTTAAAAACTTTTCATAATGCTCAAGCGAATCTGTAACGGGAGCGAGGTAAACGATAAGGTCACAATCCCCAATCGCCTTGAGTGCTTCTTCAAGCATAAACTGATTGAGAACTTTTTCTTTTTCATGCAAACCAGGAGTATCTACAAAAATAATCTGATTCTCTTTGTGCATCACAATGGCATTGGAACGTTTTCTTGTCGCATTGGCTTTTTGTGAAACCATTGCTATTTTTTCGCCCAAAAGGGAGTTCATGAGTGTACTTTTACCCGCATTTGGGCGCCCGATAAGCGCAACAAATCCACATTTACTCATAGTTTTTCCTCTAATTTAATCTTTGTGGCATCCGCTTGAAGCAGTGTTGTTATATCAAACATTATTCACCGACAACATCTACATGTAAGCTTGCATGGAGGGCGTGTCCAAGTTTAAAATCAACGGTATGTTCGCCTATTGTTTTGATATTGTCTTTTGAAACAATATGTTTTTTATCAATCTCTACACCATGTTGTTCTAAAAGTGCGTGTGCAATTTCATCTTTTGTAACAGCGCCAAAAAGGTGATTGTTTTGTCCAATCTTCTTTTTAATAATAATCTCAAGTTTGTCGAGTTTGACTGCCAAAACTTTGAGCTCTTCAATCTCTTTTGCTTCATTCTCTTTACGCTTTTTTTCTTGAGCAGCATGTTTTGCCAAGATCTCTTGCGTTGCATGGAGCGCAAGCCCTTTGCCTACAAGAAAGTTTTTTCCATAGCCATCTTTGACTTCATGGACTTCACCAGCTTTGCCGAGACCTTTTACATCTTTTGTTAATAATACTTTCATTTTCTTCCTAATTTGTTAGCGTTCGATTGTTCCGCCATAAGAAACAATACCGTGTGTCAAGTTTCCTACTTTTGTATAACCCATATCTTTTAATATTCTTGCAACATGTGCACTTCTACTTCCAACGTGACAATAGACGATGATATTTTCATCTTTTTGGAGTTTTGATTCGTTGAGCGTGTTGAAAAAACTACTTGTAGGAACGAGTTTGTCCGCACCTGCAATGTGACCCATCTGCCACTCCATGTGCTCACGAACATCTACAAGTTGGAAGCTTGTCATTCCTAAATCGCGAGCTTCAAGTAAAGAGATAAGCTCATCAGAATCAATTTCAGAATTGTTTACTAAAAGTGCACACTCCTCTTTTGTGAGACCACGAGAGTGTTGATGTACCACTTCTTCCATCCCCATTTCTACTCTTTTTTTTGCCGCATACTCAGGAGTACAAAAGATTTGACAGTGGCACACACCATCTTGGGGAATTTCATGCTCAACAGCTGGTGTACAAGGGCAAACGCGGTCTTCAACGCTTCTTGGTTTGCTATCTATAACTTTGACCATAAAACATGGACAGAAACGTTTGTTGTACATCATCTTGTTACGAGCAAGACCCATTTGAACACCTTCGTTAATTGTGTCTTCTGGATTATATTCCCAGTTAAACTGTTTGACAACTTTATCTGTAAAACGTATAGTTTTTTCTAGCTCTGCTTGAAACTCAGGAGAGTTCATATCTATTTTAATGATGCTCATTTTTTTATTCCTCTATAAATTAGTTGTCTCTGGCTTTGCCAGCGATGATAAAACGGAGTGCATTAAGACGAATAAATCCTTCTGCATCTTTTTGGTTGTAAACGGTATCTGCTTCAAAAGTTGAATGCGCTTCAGAGAAAAGAGTTTTTGGAGAAGTTCTTCCCACAACCATGACATTTCCTTTGTAAAGCTTCAATCTTACGTCGCCTTCGACATATGTTTGCGTATTGTCAATCAGTGCTTGCAGTGCTCCACGTTCAGGTGAAAACCACATACCGTTATAGATTAGTTTTGCATAGCGAGGCATAATCTCATCTTTGAGATGTGCTGCTTCACGGTCAAGTGTGATGGACTCGATTGCGCGGTGCGCTTTGAGCATAATAGTTCCGCCTGGAGTTTCATAACAGCCGCGAGCTTTCATGCCAACATATCTGTTTTCAACAATATCAACACGCCCAATTCCATGTTTGTTTCCATAATCATTGAGTTTTTTCAAAAGTGTTGCTGGACTCATGGCTTCGCCATTGACTGCGATAGGATCTCCATTTTTAAAACTGATTGTGATGTATTCAGCTTCGTCTGGTGCATTCATGGGATCCGTTGTCCATAACCACATAGAATCTTCAGGTTCTGCATTTGGATTTTCTAAGTGCAGTCCCTCATACGAGATGTGCAAAAGGTTTGCATCCATTGAATAGGGACTTACTTGTGGATTGCCATTTTCATCCATATGTTTTTGAGCGATTTCGATGCCATGTTCTGCCGCATACGCAAGAAGTTTTTCGCGAGAATTTAAGTCCCATTCTCTCCATGGAGCAATTACTGTGATATCTGGATTGAGTCCTAAGTAACCGAGTTCAAAACGTACTTGGTCATTTCCTTTTCCGGTTGCACCATGGCTTACCGCATCCGCGCCCATTTTTTTTGCGATTTCAATCTGTTTTTTGGCAATTAAAGGTCTTGCAATTGAAGTGCCTAAAAGGTATTCGCCCTCGTAAATAGTGTTTGCTCGAAACATAGGGAATACGAAATCTTTCACAAACTCTTCACGGATATCTAAAATGAAAATATTTTCTGGTTTGATACCCATTTTCAGTGCTTTTTCGCGTGCAGGTTCCACCTCTTCACCCTGTCCGAGATCGGCAGTAAAAGTGATAACTTCTGCTTTATATTCATCTTGTAGCCATTTTAAAATTACACTGGTGTCTAGTCCGCCTGAGTAAGCTAGAACTACTTTTTTTACCTCTTTTTTCATAAACAAAACCTCGTAGATAGATAAATTTATAGTTAGGATGTTACAACAAAAAAGATTAAAATACAGTTAGCTAAAGCGATGTGGAGGATAGGGATAAGGGTAACTTATCCTTTTGTATCAAATAAAATACCTGTGAGTTCTTGGATTTTTGGTAGAAAATCTGATGCTTGTTCAGCTGGAAAGCGACGAATCATTCTCTCTGATTGTGTATCAATAACAGAGACAAAAAATGTATCTTGTTTATCTACTCCAAATTTAATTGATGTATTAAAAGGGCTTAACGCATCATTCATTCTTTTCACTAAATCATTGACATCATCTTGTGATTTAATTTTTTTAGAAGGGTTGGCATCCTCTTTTTGCATCTCTTGTACTATGTTTGTAGGTTTTGCCTGTTCTACACTTGCTCGTCCTTGAGCGTCAGGGCGAGTTACCTGTGAAATTTGATGATTCGCAACATTTTGTAAGCCGTCCATGGCAGACTCCTTGTATCATAAGAATATTATTCTAACTGTTAAATCGACATGTAAATAGAAAACTTTAATTCATATAGCAATTTTTTTGTAAATTTTTTTGAGCACTTTTTTTGATACTATTGCACGATGAAAGAATATATCTATTTACTCAAACGTGAAGAACTTTTACGGCGTTTATCGTTAATCCAACTCGTTTCCTATTTTGGCGCTTGGTTTAGTAATGTCGCTATTTATACGCTTTTAATTCAAATGCATGTATCAGCTGGAGTGATAGCTTTTGTAGCAGCACTTTATTTTCTCCCTGGAGTAATACAAGCGCCTTTAAGTGGCACACTTATAGACAAATTACATCCAAAAAAGCTGATGCTTTCCTTGCTGAGTGTTGAGATTATCACCACATTTTTGCTTCTTTTTATAACAGATGTTACAACTTTATGGCTCTTGTATATTCTTATTTTTCTTCGAATGGGTGCAGCAAGCTTTTATTTTACTGCAGAGATGTCACTTTTGCCAAAAATATTAGATCACTCGGTTTTACGACAAGCCAATGAGATTCACTCTATTATTTGGTCTTTTTCCTATACGATTGGGATGGCTATTAGTGGTTTTGTCGTCTATTTATTGGGAGTAAAAGTTGCTTTTATTTTAGATGGCTCACTCTTTTTGATAGGATTATTTCTTTTGCTTGCAACACCCTTACATGTAAGCATAAACAAATCGCAAGAATCAGTCATAAAGATGATGAAAAAAACATTTTCATATCTCAAAGAAAATAAACATATTATGCACTTTATGCTCATCCATTCCTTGGTTGGACTCACTTCTTATGATGCGCTTGTGGCATTGATGGTTGATACATATTATGCACCAGCCATCGCAACAGCGCTTGCTTTGGGGCTTATTCATGCTGCGCGTGCGCTTGGTCTTGTGATAGGTCCGATATTTTTGGGCAAATGGATCAATGACAAACGATTGTTTTATCTCTTTATTTTTCAGGGCATCTCCCTTTTTATTTGGGCTTTTGCTATGCAATATTTTTATCTTTCACTCTTATCTTCGGTTTTAGTAGGATTTTTTACGACGACACTGTGGTCGTATAGTTACACTTTGATACAGCAGAAAAGTGATAAAAACTACTATGGCAGAGTGGTCGCTTACAATGATATGATCTTTTTATTAGTCGCATCTTTTACCGCACTTTTTACGGGTGAATTGGCTAGTATGGGGGTTTCACTAGAAGCCGTGCTTCTGTGCTTGGGCAGTGCATTTTTCCTGAGTTCTTTGTACTATTTATGGATATATAAAAAATATTTGGAGTTTGCATGAGTATTTCCTATGCGATTTTGGGCGGTATTTTTTTAAATATCGGAGCCTATTTTACTTACAAAGGAAAGATATTTGAGGCAGTCATTATCTACCTTTTGGCTGATCTTTGTTGGATTGTGATGGCTTATCAAAAAAATGATTATTTGGGCATGGCGTTTATTGTCATAGGAGTTTGCTTTGGCTTTTTGGCCTTTGTAAAGATGCAAAGCGGTAAAATGCTCAAAAAATTAACGAAGGACGAAGATGATTTATAAATCACATGGATATGATTTAGATTTAAGTAAAATCACAAGACTTTATCCTGCTGTGCGCATCGATGTGCATGGAGAGTATGCACATGTTTCCTTACAGTGGGCAGAGTTAAATGGAGATAAAGTAAAGCTTGATTCCTATATTTTAGTCTTTGATTTTGATCCGCTAGGCGAGGTTGTGACAAGCAGGGTGGAACTCAGTTTTACCACCAAAGAGGAGCTCTTCGATGAGATGCAGCGGGTTGATAGGTTTGTGCAAGAGAAAAAGGTTTAAAAAAGCTCTAAGGGATCAATATGGGAATCTCTTTGCGTCACTTCAAAGACAAGTTCATTTGCAACCCGTCCAATAACAGAACCTTTAATGATTTTTGAACCTTTTTGAATTCCAGGTGCAATTTGTGAAAGATTTGCGTAGATTGTGTGTAAACCGTTTTCATGCTCGATGATGACAACATTATCTAAAAGTGGTGTATTTTTAGCGAATATTACCTTGCCGTTGAACACATTTCTCACTTTTCCACCCTTTTGGGTTGGTGAAAGTGAGACAGATTCGTTAAATATTTTTATATTATAAATCGGATCTGTGTAAGTTCCATATCTTTTAGAAACTCGATAGCCATCAAGTGGAGCGATGGTTTTTTCTCCAGAATAGCGGATGGTTGCTATGCTTTGGTAGCTACTTCCAAATTTTTTGACTTTATCAGATGGTGTACTTGTATTTGCAGTATTGATGGGTTGCTGTTTTGTATTATTTGTTGCGACATGATTATTGATGGCTTGTTTTTGGCGTTCTTTTTCGGCGGCTCTTCTTCGCTCATCGATTTTTACAATGTTGAGGTTTGCAAGTGTTTGTTTGAGTGAATCTTGCTGTCTGAGTATTTTTTCTAGGGCTAATTTATACTTATCTTTTGTGACTTGTAATCTTGCTAGTGACTTTTCATTTTCACTTTTTGCATCTTTGAGCTCTTTTTTCTTTTGATCTATCGATGTAATTTCACTTTTAATCTGGATACTTTTTTTCTCTAAAGTGTTCATCTGCTCGCTTGTTTGAAAAAATTTTATATTGAGCTCTTTGATATCTTTGTTAGTCTGTTTTGCCAGCTGTTTAATAATCTCTTCACTCATAATAGATTCAAGATTGGCACTGCTTTGTTTATCCATAAGCATTGTGAGTGATGCCATCTTAGCGATATTGGAAACTAACTTTTGTTCAGTTTCTTCTTGATCTTTTTTCAGTTGTATCTGTGTTTTCGAGAGTGTTCCAAGTACGGCAACATTTGTTTTGTAGATAGTAGCTTTGAGGCCAAGTGCAAGCTCTAATTCGTTGAGTCTTGCTTGTTGTTTTTGGATTGTAAACGTTTGATCCAAAATCTCTTTTGCAGTACCTTCTATCTTAGAAGCAATCGAGGAGTAACGGCTTTTTGTACTATTAATAGCTGAAGTGGTTTTTTTTATTTTTTTGTCAATACTCGATGCGCCAAAGACTAAGGAAACGAGAAGAAAAGGGAGTAAAAGCTTCATCATACCTCTTCTTTGTAGCCTACAACAATCAAACTTGCGAGCAAAATTGCAATGCCCATAGCAACACCTAGTAGAATAGAGCCATCTACAAGCGGTTCAAAAACACTGATATCGATGCCAATAAGCGTCAATTGCTGTATTGTCCATACACTTTGCGCACTGAGATAAAAAAATCCAATCGCCATGAGCGAAGAGACAAGTGCATCCAAAAGTGCCACTCTAAAAAGCACCGCAGAACGCAACCATACAGGCGCGCCAAAGAGACCCATAATGCTCATTCTTTCACTGTGTAACAGCTGCCATATTCTTAACTCTTTGGCAATGAGTAAAAGTGTCACAAGTAAGATAACTCCCGTAAAAAGCTGCGTGATTTGCTTAAATAAAAGCAATAATTTATAGACAGTGTCATGATTGTTTGAAAAATCTTCCACTCGTGTAATAGCGCTGTTTTTTTTCAACTTTTCAGTAAGTTTTTTCACTTCATAAGATGTAGGAAAGCTTTTGAGATGCAAACGATAAAAATGAGGTAGTGAAAGTTTCAAAAGAGCAATATTTTTTGGAGTAACATTTTGCTCTAGTTGTTTTATCATAGTATCCGCAGAAAGTTCCTCAATTTTGTCAATATCTCTACTGTACTCTTGAAACACAATGCCTGTAATAGGCATAGAAGAGACCACAATCATGGAGTATGAAGAGGAAAGTTTCTCTTCATATGCTTGCAATGCCCGATCATTAATAATAAAAATTTGAACAGCAAAAAGAATGGAAAAGAGCGCCAATATGAGCGAGATGTGGTTTTTAATTGACTTCATAGATAGTTCCAAATTCAATGTGAAGGTGTTTATACGGTATTTTAATCGTATCTGGTATATGGTGAGTAACAACAATGATTGTGGTTTTAAGTTGCTCGTTTGCACCTTCTAAAAGGTTCCAGATCAGTTCTGAAGAATACTCATCCAAGTTGCCTGTTGGTTCATCTGCTAAGATCAAAATGGGATTATGAGAAAGGGCTCTTGCCATCGCTACGCGTTGTTGTTCTCCGCCGCTGAGTTCAAGGGGATATTTTCCTGATTGGTGGCTCAGTTTGACATGACTTAAAAGCTTGTGTACCTGTTGTTCACTCACGCTTTTGTCAAATCCACCGATAATAAGGGGCAACATCACATTTTTTTCGATTGTCCACTCTTTGATAAGCTTGTAATCTTGAAAAATAATCCCTACATGTTGTCTTAAAAAGTTCAACTTACTTGAACTTATATTTTTTATTTGTGCTCCACCAACAACAAGGCTTCCTTGTTTTGGCTTGATTGCTCCATAAAGGGATTTAAGAAGTGTCGATTTTCCACTTCCACTGGCACCTGTAATGAAGGTAAAACTACCAGATTCAATAGAAAAATTTGCTTGGTTGATAATCGTTTCGTTTTTGTTGTATGCGAGTGTAAGATTCTCTGCAATAATGACTTTATCCATGTAACATCTCATTTAAAATTTTGTGGGCTTGAAGGTTGGCTGATGAACGCAGTGGTGTTTTTGGAAAATATCTTGTATTTGCTCCATCGAGAAGCACATAAAGATGCTCAGGTCTATCGAAACTCCCCATTGAAATCCTAAAAACTACCATATTTTCATTGACAACATTATAGACTCTTTCAATATGAATAAACCCATCTTCAAACTTTTTGATAGCAGCGTTGAGTGCAAAAAGGGCTTCTTTATCGGTATGAAACGCTTCAAATGCAAAATTGTGGCTTACATGTAAGGGTTCACTCTCTTGGGTGTTGATCATAGTGATATCGTAGATATTTTTTTCCATCTTACGCCATCTATCTTCATATTTACTGATGATGGCAATATCTTGGTTTTTGTTGATTTGGAGTTTGACTTTTGCTTTTGAGATAAAAGTCTCATAGGAAAACGCATAATAGTTTTCGCTATCTGTGCGCAGTTCAAGCTGTCCAGCAAGTTTTAAAACTCGTTCTGCTTCATCGATAAATTTTTTAGATATAACACGACGGTGGGGTTTTTTATCCCAAGGAACTGGGAAATGGACATAGATTTTTCCAACAATGTTGGAAGGAACTTGCTCTAAAAAAAGTCGTGCATCGTAGTCTAAGATCAAAAGATTTTCTAATTTTTGGATGCTAATCTGTTTTAAAACCTGTTCAATGGATGGACGGTGTATTTCGATACCGATAAATAGTTTGTCGGGGTTGTTTGAAGCTTGGTGCAAAATATGTCTGCCTGAGCCAAATCCCACTTCAATATGCACCTCTTTATCTGTTGGAAAATGAGAAGCAAAATACTCGATATCTTTGAGCGCTGTGACGTTATTGAGGTGCATATTTGGCTTGCCATCGACAACGTTTGAAGCGAGTATCTCCATCTTTGAAGCGTTTGCATAGGACGATAATGCCTGATGTACCAAATAGGTAGAAGAGGGGCGTGAGAGCTTGTCTGCTTTAAGCAAACTTCTGCCATTTTCTTCTATTGAGAGTAGAAAAAACTCTTCTCCATCAATCTCAACTGCTACGAGTTGTTCCTCAGCATGTGCAATATTTTGAGCGAGAAAAGGAAACGTACTTTTTTGCTCTTTAAATGGAAAAGAAATCTTTTGAAAACTCTTTACATGTAAGTGAGGCATATTACAAAGATCCTGTGTCAAGATCTGGTGCGGCTTCAACAGTAGAGTTTATGGGAGCTTCGCTCACTGCTGGTTTTACTGCTGGTTTGGCTGCTTGTGTGTTTTGTGTCTTGTTTTGTAAAACTCTTTTTTGCTCACCTTCTGGAGGCAGTAAATCCGATGCAATGGTTGTTTCAGCGCTTGGATTTGATGCAATATTAAACTCATCTACACCCATTACTTGGTATGTATAAACAACGCCAGAGTAGATGTTTGTATCTATAAAGCTTGTATCTGTGATTCCTCGAATCTCATCTATTTGGGTGTCAAACCAGCCTTTTTTTGCAGTTTTTATAACAGTAAAGCTTTTGACTCTTCTGTCGGTATTAGTCCATCGAAGTTGGGCTTGGTTATTGAGTATTTTTGCTTCCATCATATCTGGTGCTTTTGGTTTAGTAAGCGTGATTCCCTGTAGTGCTGGTTTGGAAGCATCACTTTCTAATCCATCTTTATCGACCACTGTGACACGATAAAAGTATTGTTTTCCATCCTCTTTGATGGCATCACTAAAACTGTTTGCAAGCAGTTTGGCATGAAAATCCAGTGTTCCTGTTGCACTTTCTCCACGGTAAAGTTTATAATAATCAAAATCGCTTACATTGGATTTTTGCCATGTGAGATCGATTTTTCTAGGAAGATTATTTGTAACACTTAATCCTACAACATCTGCTGGAAGCTGTTTTGTGACAGCTTGCACAATCTCGCTGGGTTGTGAGAGGACATTGTCAAACGTGATTGCTTTGACTCTGTATTTGTATATTTGCCCATCATCGAGCTTTGCGTCAATATACTCAGCGC
The DNA here is from genome assembly GCA_036169815.1 of Sulfurimonadaceae bacterium. Classification (GTDB taxonomy): domain Bacteria; phylum Campylobacterota; class Campylobacteria; order Campylobacterales; family Sulfurimonadaceae; genus Hydrocurvibacter. Next base: position 34,675 of record JAVHOA010000041.1, on the reverse strand, counting down.
TCAACCGACCCTCGACTTGAGCGACTTGTACAAAATCTTCGTCTTTGAGAGATTTTCGCTCTATAACATAGCCATTGACTCTTGGATTTGTGTAGGGTCGCCAAAGAATTTTTGCGCTTCTTGGCATATTTTGAACACTTTGTATCCATGCGATAGGTTCTAAAATAGGCAGGGTTGTAATAGTGCTTATTTCAGATTTTGAGCTTTGTGCCTTGTCTGAAAAAGTTGTGAAAAAATATTGATATTTTGTATTTGGCACGACGTTATTATCCACATAATGTGTGGCAAAACGGCTTGGTAGTGTTGCATATCGCACCATTTTAGCATCATCTTTTGATGGATCGTTTCTGTAGATATAAACTCCGCTCACTCTTGGATCTGTTGTTTCTTTCCACTCAAATGCGACCGATTTCATATCTTCGAAATGCCCATTTAAAGAGATTGTTGGAAGGGTTGTGTCTATTACATCTTCAGGCGGAGTTGGCGAGGAACTCCCACATCCGCTAAGAATTAGTGCTAAAGCCGAGCTTAACGTTATCAGGTTTAATAGCTTCATTGAAACTCTCCATATCAAAATTTTTCTCTATAAATTGTAACATATCTTTATCTAACGGGGCTAAAATGGACTCTAGTCGCTTTGTAGTTGGATGGATAAAGTATAATAAATACGCATGGAGCAAAATGCGTTCCGATTTCTCTTTTTTCTCTTTGCTTCCATAGAGATGATCGCCTAAAATATGACGGTTAAGCTTTTCTAAATGTACTCGAATCTGGTGCGTTCTGCCGCTAAAGAGCTTACATGTAAGCAATTCACAACTTTCATCGAGCGTTAAAAGAGTCTTTTTAAACTCTGTTTTGGCAGCTTTTCCATGCGCCATAATGGCCATTTTTAAACGGTTGTGTGAGCTTCGAGCGATAGGCTCTTCAACAACGGTAATATCCTCTTTGAGCGGAGGCGTTGCGATGGCAAGGTAGTATCTTCCCATGGTTTTGTCTTGGAGTTGGAGTGAAAGCGCTTCATGTGTTGCATTGTTCTTGGCAATAAGCATCGCGCCACTTGTGCCTTTGTCGAGCCTGTGAACAATCCCATGGCGCTCTTCGCCGCTAATGGTTGAGAGTCTGATTCCTTTATGTTTAAGCCAATCGACAAGGGTCGGCTCTTTGACGCTTGGAGCAGGGTGGACGGTTAGTCCTGAGGGTTTGTTGATAACAAGTAGATCTTCATCTTCATAAAGAATTGCAACATCAAAATCGATTTTTTGAGGTGCACTCTCTTTTGCTTGTGGGAAAGTTATATGGATCTCTTGGTTTATTTTAAGTTTAACGCCAGGTTTGGCACTGATTTTGCCATCAATACTTACGGCATTTTGTTTGATAAGTTGCACGATTTGAGAACGGGTTTGTCCAAGTTGTTGCGCTAAAAAAGTATCTAATCTTTCTTCATTTTGGATTATGTAGCTTTGTGAGTTCATTATTAAATTACTACCTTTGTTATGTTACAATCTCATAATTTTTTTTTAGGAGTTGTGCAGTTTGTGGAGATTTGATAGGCGAATTCTAGCACAATTTGATTTTATAACCATTATCTTTATCATGCCGCTTATCTTTATGTCGCATTGGCTCATTGGCGAAGTTGTGCCTTTGCTTGGACAAAAGCATACTGCCTATGTTTTCTTCTCATTTGTAGCATTTGTTGGGATATTTTTTCTTCCTATTCGACGTATGAGTTGGATTATCCCTTTGATTTATTGGATCAATATCGTTTTACTCCTTGGTGTCGAATTTGTTGGGCACTCACGTCTTGGTGCAAAAAGATGGATTGATATCCCCTTTATAAACGCAACTATCCAACCCTCAGAGTTTGTCAAACCCGCACTTATTTTAATGCTTGCCTATCTTATCGCCAAAGCGCCACCGCCACCAGATGGATACAGGCTCAAAGATTTTTTAAAAATCTCTGCTTATATTATTTTACCCTTTGGACTCATTGCAAAAGAGCCAGACTTAGGGACTGGACTTGTGTTGTTGCTTATTGGATATGGTGTTTTGTTTTTGATTGGCGTGTACTGGAAAATATGGGTAAGCATGCTTGTCGGTGTGGCAGTGATTATCCCCTTGGCTTACACGCAAGTGTTGCATGATTACCAAAAACAGCGGATTTTAGATTTTGTCGGTGAAAAACCCTCCTACCATGTCCAACAATCCATCATTGCCATTGGTTCTGGCGGTTGGACAGGGAAGCATAAAGAGGACGCGACGCAGACGCAGATGAAGTTTTTACCCATTGCAACAAGTGATTTTATTTTTGCGTATGTTGTGGAACGAACAGGCTTTTTAGGCGCACTCTTTTTGATTACAATCTATATGATTTTGATTTTACATCTTGTGACACAGAGTATGTACCATGATGATTACTATATCAAAGTGGTGACCTCAGCCATAGGGTTTATGATCTTTGTGTATATGGGCGTCAATATTGCTATGACGATGGGTTTAGCGCCAGTGGTTGGCGTTCCTTTGCCGCTATTTAGTTATGGTGGCAGTAGCTTTTTAAACTTTATGATTCTCTTTGCTGTTATGGAAAATCTCATCGCATTTCGCTTTAAAGATCTCTACGATGGACGCGGTACGAAAAGTTTTGTCTGAGTGGCTACGCTTCAATTCATTTTAATAATTGTTAAGTATAATTTCAACCTCAAATGTGTCTAGCATATTTGCATGGAGGGTTTTTAGCTCAGCTGGTTAGAGCTCCCGGCTCATAACCGGGCGGTCCAGGGTTCGAGTCCCTGAGAACCCACCACCTCCAAAATTCTCAAAATACCACTTTTTATTCTATACTACGCAAGAATTTTATTATTAAAAGAGATTTTTTTATGAAAGCATTTGAGTATCTGTTTATTTTTGTAAATATTATTACTTTTATCACTTTTGGGATCGATAAATACCTTGCACACACAAAGCGTGAGCGCATTAGTGAAAAGAGTTTATTGCGTCTAGCTCTTATTGGAGGCTCGCTTGGAGCCATTGTTGCTCAAAATTTTTTCCATCATAAAACACAAAAATTTAAATATACTTTATGGTTGATTTTATTTGCGCAAATAGCATTATTTTGGCTGGTTTTATACAATGCTACTCAAAGATAGCACAAGCCCTTACATGTAAGGCTAAGGAGAAAAAAAGATGCGATTATTGAAAACTATTTTACCTTTATTATTTGCTAGCGTTGCTTTGGCTCAAAGTGTTCCTGCGGGGCTAGTAGATGTTTCCAAGCGCATGAGCAATGTTTCCATAGAATTGCGTTATTTTGGAGAAAATAATTTTGTAGGCAAAGTTATCGATGGGTATGAAGCCCCGATTTGTTACCTGAGTGAACCTGCGGCTCGTTCACTCAGCGGGGTTGCAGAGGAGCTTGCGCCCTTTGGACTGGGTTTAAAACTCTTCGATTGCACTCGCCCTCAGCGCAGTGTCAATCACTTTGTGCGGTGGGCACAAGATCTGCAAGATACGAAAATGAAAGCAAGCTATTACCCCGATGTGAAAAAATCGGAACTCTTTGAAAAAGGGTATATTGCAGCACGTTCGGGTCACTCTCGAGGCTCTACAGTCGATCTCACGCTCATTGATCTTGCAACACAAAAAGAGCTTGATATGGGCACATCTTTTGACTTTTTTAGTCCTAGCTCATGGCCTACAAGTAATGCAGTCACACCACAGCAACGAGCAAACCGCTTACTTTTGCGCTCACTGATGCTTCGTCACGGATTTCGTGCATTGAGTGAAGAATGGTGGCATTTTACACTTCAAAACGAGCCTTATCCAACAAGCTATTTTGATTTTATAGTGCGCTAAAGCGCAACGAAGAAGATAATTCCCATAGTATTATTGCTAATTTTTTCCTTCATTTATAACGAAATCACAAAATAGACCTACGAATAGATTGCATAAAATTATAAACTTCTCTCAAATATGGGAGAAGCCAATGAAAGTAGTTTTAACAATTGCAGGTTCTGATAGCAGCGGTGGCGCTGGCATCCAAGCGGATCTGAAAACTTTTGAGGCGTTTGGCGTTTTTGGAACCTCTGCGCTTACTGTTTTAACAGCGCAAAACACAATGGGTGTTACAGCGGTAGAGAGCTTACATGTAAGCTTTATCAAAGCACAACTCGAAGCGATACAAGAGGATTTTGAGATTGCTGCGGTCAAGGTAGGAATGCTCTTTAACAAAGAGATTATCGAGTGCGTTGGGGAGTTTTTAAAGGGCTTACATGTACCCATAGTGCTCGATCCTGTTTGTATATCCAAAGCAAATTCACCGCTTTTGCAAGAAGATGCGATAGAGAGTTTAAAAAAACTATTTGAACTTGCGAGTGTTGTTACTCCAAACGCGTATGAAGCAAAACTTTTATTTGGGTATGAGTTTGGCCATACTCCTTCACTTGAAAATATCATCAACGCAGGCACGGCCGTACTTATTAAAAATCAGACACTGAATTTTGAAAATCAGGAAAAAAGCATTGATCAACTTTTTTACAAGCACCAACGAAGAATTTTTGAAACTCCAAAAGTAGATACAAATAATCTTCATGGAACAGGTTGCTCCTATTCTAGCGCCATCGCTGCAAATCTTGCACTTGGGCACTCACTTGAAGAGTCTGTTGCTATTTCAAAACGCTTTATTTATGAAGCACTTGTGAGTGCGCCTGCTATTGGGCATGGCGCAGGTCCAATCAACCATAAAATGGGAGGTTTACATGTATGAAAAACTCCAAGGCATTTATGCAATAAGTGACGAACTCTTAACTCCTGATGCCGTTGTGGTACAAAAAGCAAAAGAGGCGTTGCAAGCTGGCGCGAAACTTTTTCAGTATCGAAATAAACATCAAAGTGATGATGAGGTAGAGCCTGTTTGTCGAGAGCTCCAAGCTGTTTGTCGCGAAGCGGGAGCACTTTTTATCATAGATGACAGAGCGCATTTGGCGCAAAAAATAGGCGCCGATGGCTTACATGTAGGCGAAAATGATATGCCACTTGCTGAAGCCAAAGCTATATTTCCCGATGGCATTATCGGCGTTTCTTGTTATGGAAATGTTCAAAAAGCGCTTCAAGCTCAAAAAGAGGGTGCTTCTTATGTCGCTTTTGGCTCTTTTTTCCACTCTCCAACCAAACCCCATTCGGGCATAGTGTCAATGAGCGTGCTCGAAGAAGCGAAAAAAGCGTTGCACATTCCCATTGGTGCCATTGGTGGCATTGACTTTAGTAACGTCCATCTCATCGCGGCATATAAACCCGATATGATCTGTTTTGTGAACGCTATTTTTGATGGAGATGTGAAAAAAAATATAAAAATACTCAAACAAGGAATGAACGTATGAAGATAAAATTAGCAATCGAGTGGTTTTTAAATCCTGACCATTTGCCTTTTATTGTGGCTTTGCAAGAGAAAATTTTTGCAAAACATGGCATCGAGTTTGAACTCATAGAACCAGATGAACATTACGATGGACTCAGTGAACTTCTCAGTGGCAATATTGAGTTTGCAACCAATGAACCTTTGCATCTTATTGAGCAGTTTGATGAAAAGTTTTTGACACTTGGAACCTATTTTGCAACCAAAGGAGGCGTTTTGATGAAACAATCCTCTTTTGAAAAACTCAAAAACGGTGAGCAAATCACAGTTACAACGCCTGTGAGCAATGATGTCACCAACACCATTGGGTTTGAAATTATCCGACGCTTTTATGCAAAAGAGGGTGTTTTAGTGCGCCCTGAGCAGGTTACATTTGTCCCAAATGGATTTGAGCATCTCAAATACATGCAAGAGGGAGCAGATGCGGGTTGGCTCTATTTTTACAATTTTGAAGGAATCGAGGCGCAACATCTGGAAATGGATGTTATCTACATGGACGCACAAAGTGCAGGATTTGCAAACTTTAGCGCATTAGATATTTTTACAAATAAAGAGTTTTATACACAAAACAGCGCTACATGTAAGGGTTTTGTCGCAGCTATCAAAGAGGCAATTGTCTTACTTCAAAGCGACCATGAGCGGGCTATGAAGCATTATTATGAATACACAAAAACAACTTCGACACCTCTCATGGACGACATCATTGAAGCGACTATAGCGTGTTTTGATGCTGATTTTCGCTCAGAGTTTGATGCCCAACTCCCAATCCTTGAATTTTTTAGAGAGATAAATATTACAAATCTCTCAAGCCAAGAGTTTAAAAGCGCTTTTTTAAGTTAAGGGCACTTTTAAACGTAGTCAAAACTGAGTGTGTAATATCCAAATGAGCTCAAAGAGGTCACTTTTAAAAAGTAGTAGAGCAGGTCTTTTGGCTTGCGAAAAGAGATGTGGCGAAACTCTTTGAGTGTTTTGTAATGTACTTGGTAAAAGCAAAATAAAAAAAGACTCATCTCGTTGTGTTTTGTAATTACAAAAGAGACCTCCTCGCCTACAGAACAAAGATACGCCGCATATTTTATATTTTCTGTGTGTATCATAAAAAACTCCTTTAATATTGTAATAGTAGAGAAAACGAACGGCTTTTCATAGAGTTTTTTTGTCAATTTATATGAAAGGACAAAATCTTTGTACCAATGGATTTTACAATGGGGTAAAATTTAAAAAATTTAAAAGGAGACGTGATGCGTTTAGTGATGGTTTTAGCTCTTTTTTTTGGAGTTTTATTTGGAGGGGAAAAGATGAGTATTTATGATTTTCAAGTCAAAGATATTGATGGGCATGCGATGGATTTACAGCGCTATAAAGGCAGAGTGATGCTTATTGTCAATGTTGCAAGTCAATGTGGCTTTACGCCTCAATATGCAGGTTTAGAGGAGCTCAATAAAAAGTACAAAGCCAAAGGTTTGAGCGTTTTAGGGTTTCCGTGTAACCAGTTTTTAGGTCAAGAACCAAAAGCAGAAAAAGAGATTAAAACTTTTTGTTCAAGCCGTTTTGGTGTGAGTTTTGATATGTTTTCAAAAATAGAAGTCAATGGAAAAGGCACACACCCTTTGTACCAATACCTCAAAAAACAAGCAGGTGGTGCGCTGGGAATTGATGCGATCAAATGGAATTTTACAAAGTTCTTGGTTGACCGTCATGGCAAAGTAGTGGCACGTTATGCGCCATCAATCACGCCACAAGAGATAGATAAAGATATCAAAAATCTCTTATGAAAAAAAATATTTGGATTGTTGGATGCAGTAGCGGCATTGGGCTTGAACTTGTAAAGTGCTACTTGCATAATGGTCAGAGCGTTATAGCAAGTGCGCGCACTGCCACTGCATCAAATGCACTGTTAGAGTTACAGCGCCAATACTCTCAAACCCTTGCTTTGGTCGATGTCGATGTCTCAAACTCCGATTCAGTCAAAGCTGCGGTGCAAAAAAGCTGGAGTATTTTTGCCTCTATCGATATTGTAATCTTTAACGCTGGCGTGTATGAATCTATGGACGCCGCACATTGGGATGTTGCTCATTTTGAAGCTATGGCAAATACCAACTATCTTGGAGCAGTGCGTTTGATGGACGCTGCACTAGCGCATCTTCGCGCTCAAAACAAAGCCCGTATTGTTTTCAATGCGAGCCTTTCAAGCTACTTTGGACTTCCTTATGGCGGGGCTTATAGTGCACCAAAAGCCGCACTTGTAAACTTTGCCCAGTCAATCCAACCTGAGATGGAGCAAGAAAATATAGAGATACAAATCATCAATCACGGCTTTGTGCAAACCCGTCTGACTGCCAAAAATGAGTTTGCAATGCCAGAGTTGATGACGCCGGCATTTGCGGCACAAAAGATAGTTGATGGTATTGCAAAGCCGTATCATTTTGAAATCAAGTTTCCGTTTAAACTTTCACTTTTTTTGACATTTTTGGCAATCCTACCGTATAAAATCTCTTTGGGACTCACAAAAAAGTTTTTAAAGGCTTAAAATGAAAAGCGCAAATAAAAACATTTTCGCCTATGCACTTTTGGCTTTGCCTATTGCGGTGCTTGGGGTTCCGCTTTATATTTATATCCCCACTTATTATGCAACTACTTATCATGTACCACTTTTTGAGCTTGGTTTAGCGATTTTTATTGCAAGGGCTTTGGATATTTTTAGCGATCCGTTGATTGGAAAATTGAGCGATCGCTTTGGTGAGAGAAAAAAGATGATAGCGTTAGGTTCTGTTGTGATGCTTGGCGGGTTTACCTTTTTAGTGCATCCTTTTATAACGCCAAACGCTTGGTATTTGTGCGCGCTTTTGGTTGTGACCTATCTTGGATGGAGCCTTGCAAATATCCCTTATTTGGCACTGAGCGCCGAGATTTTTGGTGATGCACTCATCACGACACGCCTCTCTTTTGCAAGAGAGAGTATGATGATTTTTGGGCTTTTTATAGCACTAAGTCTTCCCTATATTAGCGGTGTTGCACATGATAGCGCACAAACTTTGGATGCACTTTTGCTCTATTTAACGCTTATTTTACCGCTTGCGCTGCTCTTTTTTTGGCTTTTTTTAAAGGTTTCTACTCAAAAAAAAGAACAAAAAGATTTCTTTGCGGGCATACAAACTTTTTTTACCACTTTTGTGGATTTTAAAAAGCTTATCGTGGCATTTTTTCTCAACTCTTTGGCAAATAGTTTTCCAGCAACGCTTTTTTTACTCTTTGTCTCGGCTGTTTTACAAGATGCCTCGCAAAGTTCGCTTTTACTGATGAGCTACTTTTTTTCAGGGATTATCGCTTTTCCTCTTTGGATGGCCTTAGCAAAAAAATATGATAAAAAATCGCTATGGATCGCTTCGATGTTGCTTGCATCTGCTGCTTTTATTTTTGTTCCTTTTCTTTCAAGCGGAGATACTGCTCTTTTTTTACTTATCTGTATTCTCTCAGGGCTTAGTCTTGGAGCGGATATGGCTTTACCATCGGCACTCCAAGCCGATATCGCCATCGCTTCAAAAAATGAGAACAATGAACTCACAGGTGTGCTTTTTGGCATCTGGGCAATGGTGACCAAACTCTCACTCGCACTGGGCGCTGCGAGTGCTTTTTTTATCTTGGGTCTTGTTGGTTTTGACCCAAAAGCCCCAAACCAGCAAGCGGTTTTGATGCTTTCACTTTTATATGCCTTTGTGCCTGTTGTGCTCAAACTCCTCGCCATTTTCTTTCTTACTCGTTTGCACCGATAAACTGACAAAAACTCACTACTAAAAAGATTTTTTCTCTTATAAAATCTACTTTACAAGAGGTGATTTATGTTGAAACTTTTTTTCCTTTTCTTTGCCACTTTGGCCTTTGGTGCTGGAATACAAAACCCTTCTTATGTTGATACAAAAAAGTTTAGTGGTTTGTGGTATGAGATTGCTCGGACATACAATAGTTACGAAAAAGAGTGCGTAGCTTCTAGTGTTGAGTATCTCCTTGAAGATGATGGCTATGATGTGTATAACCGCTGTTTACAAAATAGTTTTGATGGCAAACTTATTGAGTATCACGGCAAGGGCACGTCACTCAACGGAAAAGATATGAGCGGGTTGAAACTCACTTACTTTTATGTTTTTTCAAAAAAGTACCGTGTTATTTATCTGAATGATTATAAATTTGCTGTTTTGAGTGATGATGGGTATAAAAATCTTTGGATTATGAGCAGAACGCCCAAGATGCCAAAGGCAGAACTCGCGATGATATTAAATAGTTTAAATAAAAAAATGGATACACAAAAGTTGATTTTTACACCACAAAATGAGAGGAAAAAAGAGAGATGAAAATAGCTATTATTGGCGGAGGTATCAGCGGATTAGGAGCTGCGTACCTGCTTAGCAAACAGCATGAAGTTGATCTTTATGAAAAAGAGAACCGTTTTGGTGGGCACGCACGCACAACGACTGTGCAAGAAGGCGGCAAACAATTTGGTGTTGATACAGGTTTTTTGGTGTTTAACCATCCGACCTATCCACTTTTGACTCAGCTCTTTGAAGCGTTGGATGTGAAAATTGAAAAGAGTGATATGAGTTTTGGTTTTTGGGATCCAAAAAGCGGTGTGGCTTACAATGGTCAATCCCTAGGTGGACTTTTTTTTCAAAAAAGAAATCTTTTCTCTCCATCGCATTACAAGATGATTGCAGATATTTTTCGCTTTAACAAAATGGCAAATTTCCATCTTCAAACGGATGCAAAAGAGTTGGAACTGAGCCTTGGTGCATATTTAAAAAGTTATGGAAGCGCTTTTAAAGAGCGTTATATTATCCCAATGGGTGCGGCTATCTGGTCCACACCATCAAAAGATATGCACGACTTTCCTGCGCGAACTTTTTTAAATTTCTTTAAAAATCATGGATTACTCGGTGTTTCCACTCAGCACCAATGGCTCACTGTGAGCAATGGAAGCCGCAACTATGTGGAAAAAATAGTTTCAAAAATCTCAGGAAAAGCCATAATAAACAGCGATATCTTACATGTAAGACGTACAAGCAGTGGAGTGACTTTAGTGCATGGTGATGGAAGCGAATCTTTGTATGACAAAGTCATCTTTGCAACCCACGCACCCCAAACTTTAGCGCTTTTAGGTGATGATGCAAGCCAAAAAGAACGCGAGATACTAGGCGCATTTGGCTACAAAAGCAACGACGCGGTGCTACACAACGATACAACAGCGCTTTATCCTGATAAAAAGATTTACGCGGCTTGGAACTACAAAAACAGTGAAAATGAGCAGGGTGTGACACTCTCGTATTGGCTCAATAGACTCCAAAATCTTGATACAAAAAAGGAGTATTTTGTCTCTTTAAATGAGGTAGAAAACCTCACACATGTGATAGAGCGTATCGCTTATGAGCATCCACAATTTGATGCCAAAGCCATCGCCATGCAAGCGCGCCGTCATGAGATTAACGGCATCAATAACACATTTTTTGCAGGCGCTTACTGGCGTTATGGATTCCATGAAGATGGACTTTGGAGTGCAAACACTATCGCACAAAGTATGGGATGTGGGTTATGAGTCACCACTGGCTTGATGGAGAGGTTTTTCACAAGCGTTTTCACCCAACTGTGCACCAATTTCGTTACGACTATTGCATGCTTGATATGGATCTCTCAAAGTTACAAACGCTCAAAAACTCTTTTTTTAGTTATGGAGGGTTCAACCTCTTTAGCTTTAAGGCAAAAGATCATTTTGGAAGCGATGAGAGTTTTTTAGTCAATGCTAAAGCACTTTTAAAGAAGTTTTCTTTTAATGAAGCGTATGAACTTCGCTTTTTAACTTTGCCAAGAATTTTGGGATTTGTTTTTAATCCCATCAGCGCTTTGCTTCTCATCCAAGAGGACAAAGTCAAGTATATGCTCGTAGAAGTGCATAACTACAACGGCGGCAGGGTTGTGTATCCTGTTGTTTTAGAGGAAAAAGAGGAATCAGTTTATGAGGGACGCATCCATAAAAATATGTATGTTTCCCCCTTTTTTAAGCGTGAGGGCGAGTACCGTTTTTTGCTCGCTTATAGCAAAACACAGGTGCAAGTGAGTGTGACTTTGTATGAAGAGGGCGTGAAAATGCTTGTCGCTTCACTCAAAGCGAAGGTGTTGCCTTTTGAAGCAAAAAGCTCTTTGCGCATCTTTTGTTCGCATACGCTGCTCACTTTTTTTGTAGTAACGCGCACTTTGTGGCAGTCTTTGAAGCTTTACACCAAAGGCTTGCATTTTAGCGCGCCCCAACCATTAGATCAAATAAGGAGGTTTTAAATGTTAAGGAATTGGTATAAAAAATTTGCAGATAGCTATTTTAAAAAAATAGTTATAGGAACACTAAAGGTGCGTTATCCTGATGGAGAAGAGTGTGCGTATGGAAGCGGTGAAACCCCTTGTTATGCCTTACATGTAAAGAGTCCAAACCTCTTTAAACGCTTAATGCTCTATGGAGATATCGGTTTTGCAGAGAGTTATATGGATGAGGAGTTTACATGTGACGATCTCACAGGTGTAATCTATTTGGCACTTTTAAACTCAGAGTATTTGGGTGTAAAAAGTGATCATGCAAAGCGATCAAGGCTAACAAACCTTTTTCCGTACACAAACAAGATTAAGCATGCACTTCGCAAAAACTCAAAAACAAAAGCAAGAAAAAATATCTCGGATCATTATGATCTTTCAAACGATTTTTATAAACTGATGCTTGATGAGACGATGATGTACTCAAGCGCAATCTTTGAAAAGAGCGATGACTCCTTACATGTAGCGCAGAAAAAAAAGATTACGCATCTTGCAGATAAATTGAACCTAAAAAAAGGCGATCGTGTTTTAGAGATAGGCTCGGGTTGGGGCGCTATGGCGCTGCATCTGGCACAAGAAAAAGGATGCCATGTCACAACCGTCACACTCAGCCATGAGCAAAAACGATTGTGTGAAGAGCGTTTTGATGCGCACAATATGCAAGCACAAATAGAGATATTTTTAAAAGATTATCGTGATCTTGATGGCACTTTTGATGCCATTATTGCTGTGGAGATGTTTGAGGCTGTGGGCAAAGAGTATTTTGATATTTTCTTTAAAAAGTGTGAAGCACTGCTCAAACCAAGTGGCATTTTAGCACTTCAAATCATCATAATGCCAGACCAGCGTTATGATGAATACACGAAAAGTACCGATTTTATTCAAAAATATATTTTTCCTGGTGGACACTTGCCAAGCTTGGAACGTATCTTGCAAACCACCTCTAAACATACCCGCTTCAATCTTTTAACGATGGAAGAGTTTACAGAGGATTATGCAAAAACACTCAATATTTGGCATAAAAATTTTACAGATAAGCTCGATGAAGTCAAAGCACTCGGCTTCGATGATTATTTTATTCGTATGTGGAAAATGTATCTGTGTTACTGTGAAGCGGCATTTTTAAGTCGCAATATCAACCTTGTTCAAGTCACATTTACCCGTGATCAAAACATACATATTAACAAAGGATTAGTCGCATGAAACTAAAATCACTAATAGCCGCTGGCTTTTGTACGCTTATTGCTGGATGTTCTTCTATGGACATTAGCGATTTTAAAGGCGCCACACCCGAGTTTACGCCACAAGCATACCTCAATGGTTCCATGCGTGCTTATGGACTTGTCAAAGATAGAAGTGGCAAAATAATCCGCACTTTTACAGGCACCATGGTGGGTTCTTGGGATAAAAACGGAGTTGGCAGGCTCGATGAGAGTTTTCTTTACAACGATGGCGAAAAACAAACACGCGTATGGATTATCAACCCAACTTCACCAAAACATTTCGATGCCACTGCTGGTGATATTGTAGGTGTTGCAAAGATGCAAGCTGAGGGAAACACTGTTGTGCTCGATTATACGATGCGTATCCCTTACAAAGGAACAACTTTAGATATTGATGTGAAAGATTGGTTGCATCTAATGGAAGATGGCGTTATTATCAACCATTCTAAAATGAAAAAATGGGGCTTTGAAGTGGGCGAGCTCGTTATTACAATTATAAAAGAAAAGTAATGTACATTTATGAAAAAAGGAGTCGCATCTCCTGCACACTTGAGGCACTGTATGCGTTTCACAGTGATACAAAAAATCTTAAAGCTGTGACGCCGCCAAATATCTCAGTGGCGCTTTTAAATCCAATTGATGAGGTTAAAGAGGGAGATATTTTAGATATCAAGACGAAAAAGTTTTTTTTCTCTATCCCCTGGAAAATTGAGATTACCCAAGCAACACCTCCACATAAAATGATTGATACGGCTTTGAAATCGCCTTTTACATTTTGGGAACACCACCATATTTTTCGTCAAAAAGAGGATGGATGTGAACTCAAAGATATTGTCTTTTATGAGATTCCTTATGGATTTGTTGGCAAAATCTTTTCTAAACTCATCGCCTTAGAACTTGAAGCGATGTTTACCTACCGTCATGCACAAACAAAAAAAATATTAGAAGCAAAGGATACGCATTGAGCCGATTAGAGTATTTTTTAAAAGAGTTGGAAAAAAGAGATTGGCTCCTTACCATCGACACCCCGCTGGATATTTACCTTGAGATTCCACATGTAGCGTATGTGGAGGCAAAAAAACCATCTCCAAAAGTGTTGCTCTTTACTCATCCTGTGGATAAAAAAACGGGCGAAGCGTTTGCTATGCCTGTGCTGATGAATATGTTTGCATCTTTTGAAATCACCGAGTGGATTGTAGGCAAAGCGCCCGATGCCGTGGCAGCTGAGATAGAGTCACTTTTACATATGGCGCCACCAACTGGTTTTATGGATAAGCTCTCAACGCTTGGGACCCTGTTTAACCTTAAAAATGTACCGCCTAAAAAGCTCAAAAAGCGTGGCGAGTGCCAACATACTATCTATGAGGGTGCGCAGGCATCGCTTGACCGTCTGCCAATTCTTACAACATGGAGCGAAGATGGCGGTCCTTTTATTACGATGGGGCAGGTTTACACAAAAAGTCTCGATGGAAAACTCCAAAATCTAGGGATGTACAGACTACAAAAGTACAATGACAAAGAACTCGCACTCCATTGGCAGATACACAAAGACTCCTCTTGCTTTTTTGACCAGTATAAAGCCGCAGGTAAAAAGATGCCTGTCTCCATTGCCATTGGCGGTGATCCGCTTTATATCTGGTGTGGCCAAGCGCCTATGCCTTATGGAATGTTTGAACTTCTTTTGTATGGTTTTATCCGTAAAGAGGGTGCTAAACTTGTAAAATCCATCACAAATGATATTTATATTCCCCATGATGTAGATATTGTCATCGAGGGTGAAGTTGATGTCAATGAGATGCGCATAGAAGGACCCTTTGGCGATCATACAGGATATTACACTCCAAAAGAGCCTTATCCAGTCTTACATGTAAGCGCTATTACAACCACGAAAAATCCTATCTATCAAGCTACCGTTGTTGGTAAACCGCCTTTGGAGGATAAATATATGGGTTGGGTGACAGAGCGCGTTTTCTTGCCACTTTTACAAACCACAGCGCCTGATTTACTCGATTATCATATGCCTGAAAATGGGGTTTTTCATAACTTTATTTTGGCAAAAATCAAACCTCGCTATAAAGGGCATGCACAACAGATTATGCACGCATTTTGGGGCGTTGGGCAGATGAGTTTTGTTAAGCATGCTGTTTTTGTAGATGACAATGCTCCTGCTTTGAGTGACTATAAAGCGCTGAGTGCTTATATCTTAAATCGAATCACTAAAAAATCCCTGCTTGTTACAAGCGGTATCATCGATGCACTCGATCACTCCAGTGATGAAACGCTCGTTGGAGGCAAACTTGGCGTGGATGCAACGGGCGAAGTGCGAGAAAAAACAATCCGTTGCTTAAGTGATGAGGAGCTTTTTGCGCGTGCGCAAAGCTGCGATGCAACCATTGTTGCACTCAAACAGTATTGCGTAGAAACTGCAAATCCAATCACGGTGATTCAGTTTAGTAAAAGAACCACTGCCAAAACGGTGTTTGAAAAGCTCCATGTTTTAAAAGAACATCTGGCTATCGTTGTATTTGTCGATATGCTGCAAAACAGTGTTACAAACCCCTATATGCTCTTATGGCGGGTTGTCAATAACATCGACGCAAGCCGAGATATCTGGCTTGAACCTTTTATCGGTATTGATGCAACAAACAAAAATGAGCTTGATGGATTTACTCGCGAGTGGCCAAAAGATGTAAACTGCGATGAAGCGGTGATTGAGCGTTTAAGAAAAAGCGGTATTATCAATATCACAGACGAAGAGATAAATAATTTTCAAATAGTTGGATGAACTTACACAATTGCGCTACCAATTGTTATGAGTTTGCTATAAACTTCCAACATATAAGTAAGAGAGTAGAAATAACAAAAGGAGCGCTTTTATGAGTTGTATAAAATGTCAAACACTTCCAAGTATAGAAAACAAACAAGGTACTTTGTTAGCGAGTTTTACTGTAAGCGAACTTGCTGATAAAATGATCCATTATTTGGACCAACATAAAATTGCTTACGAAGTTGAAGATGCCCAAACACTTTGGATTAAAGTAGATGGGTTTTTAGACCTTTTTGAAGAGTTGTGTCACTCTCATTTTTTAACAAAAATGGAACGTGAAGCGGTCAATCTTCTTTTTTTAGAAAATGGTGAAAACTTTACGCCATCGAAAATATCACGTATGAAAAATTTGCAGCAGTACAAAGATCTTATTGGTGCAAAAAAACTCAAAGAGATTATTGCTCTTGGGACATTGACTACCCATTTTCAACCCATCGTTGATATTAAAAACAATCAGATTTATGGCTATGAATCTCTTGCGCGAGCGGTGGATGAAGATGGTTCGCTTATCTATCCTGATAATCTTTTTAAATGGGCAAAAGAGGGCGATATGATGTTCTTTTTAGATCGTGCATGTCGGGAAACATCGTTGAAAACCGCAGCGGTCAAAAACATCCGTTCAAAACTCTTTATCAACTTTATTCCAACCGCCATTTACGATCCAGCGCATTGCTTACAATCAACTGTGCAATGGGCAAAGCAACTTAATTTTGACCCAAAAAATGTTATTTTTGAAGTCACTGAAACAGAGCAAGTTGAAGATCTTGAACATTTGAAAACAATCCTTGATTATTATAAATCCAAAGGGTTTATGGTAGCGCTTGATGATGTTGGAAGTGGGTACTCATCGCTCAATATGATCTCCAAACTTTTACCTCATATTGTAAAAGTTGATCGTGCGACGATTGATTACATTGATACCAATGTTGCAAATCAGTCTATTTTTAGAGCTATTGTACAAATTGCTCGAGAAAATAATATTATGGTTTTAGCTGAGGGAATTGAGCGGGTTGAAGAGTTGGAGTTTTGTGCAAGAGAGGGTGCCGATTTGGCACAAGGATACTATTTTGGCCGCCCAGTTGCTGAGCCAAAACGAAAATTATAAAAAGGAAAAAAATGAAAGATTTACTTTATGCCTCTTTAGGCGGAATGATGGTTTTAAAAGAAAAAGTTGAAGCTGAAGTCAAAAAGCTTGAGGAAAAGGGCAAATTGAGCCGTGAGGATGGAAAGAAATTTATTGAAGAGCTTCAAACAAAAGGCAAAGAGGGCGAAGATGAACTCAAAGCAAAAGTCAAAGATGCACTCAAAGAACTCATCGATGAGTTGGGATTGGTAACAAAAGAGGATATTGCACACCTTAAAAACGAAAAGATCTAAGATGACGCAATACTCGCCCCTTCGTATTTGGCGTGTATTTACGCTTCTTTTGACGCTTTATTTGCTTATTAAGAAGCGTGAGAGTTTTTTGTTTGTAAAACCGCTTTCACCGCAAAAACTTCTTTTTAATATCAACTATTTGGGTGCGAGCTTTGTTAAACTTGCTCAAGTTCTCGCTACGCGTAGCGACTTTTTTAGCGAAGCCTATCTTGAAGCTTTAAAAACTTTGCATGATGAACTCTCTCCTATGAGCCAAGCGGATATGCTTGTAGTTTTTAAAGAAGCATTTGGGCGCGATCCTTTTATACGCTTTGACCCTACGCCTATCGCGTCGGCTTCTATTGGTCAAGTGCATGAAGCGTGGCTCGATGAGGGTGTAAAAGTGGCTGTAAAACTACGCCGTTTAGGCATAGAAAAACGGGTGCGAGCAGATATCAATATTATTAACATTTTTAACACACTTTTTCGTCCACTCTTCTCACACTATACAAAAAACTCCATAGAAGCCGTTGTGAGCGAATTTTCTAAGATGATTCTTCAAGAGGTCAGCTTAACCCATGAACTCTCCAATCTTGTCAAATTTTCTACCATGTATAAAACCAGTGGCGTGCGGTTTCCAAAACCTTATGCGACTTTGTGTAGCGATGGCGCTTTGGTGATGAGTTTTGAAGAGGGATTTCGTTTTGACGATAAAAAAAATATCCTCTCTCACAACATCGATTTTCACGCCATTATTTCAAAACTTGTGGATTTTTACACCACGCAGATGCTTATTAACGGTTATTTTCACGCCGATCCTCACCCAGGAAATCTGCTTGTAAGTAAAGAGGGCGAGCTTATATTGCTTGATTTTGGGATGGTAAAAACAGTTCCAAACAACTCGCGCGTGGCGATTATTGAGCTTATTAAAGCGGCAAATGAACAGGATTATGAACGCTACATTCGTGCATCCAAAAAACTTGGAACCATTGCGTATGAAGCACCAGTGAGTGAACTCGCTGAGTTTACAGCGCAGATGTTTGAGATCTTTTCAAATGAAAATCTCTCTAGCGAATCGATGCAAAAACTCGCTTTTGAAGTATTAGAATCAACTCGAAATTTACCTTTTAAACTTCCAAGTGATGCCATCTATATTTTACGGGTGAGCGCTATTATAGAGGGTTTAGGTACCACTTATATTGAAAACTTTAACGGTATCAAAGATATTTTACCGATTTTGCAAAAAAATATTCCAAGAGCGTTGGGCGCAAAAGAGAGTATTGTCGAGACGATTATTGATGAGGTAAAATCACTGCCTACTATCATGAAAGATTTCAAATTGGCACTCAAAAAGATTGCCAACGAAGAGATCAAAATCGAACTCGCATCCGACCAGCTTGAGTGGATAAAAAAAGAGTTAAAAGAAGAGGTGAAAAGTTACGCGCTGAGTGTTGTGCTTCTTTTTGGCGCTCTTTTTACGCTTGTATATGATGCAAATCTCAAAGATGTTGCCATTGCTCTTTTTGCCTTTGGTGTTGCTAGAATTTTATATAAGTGAGTTTGCTATGAAAGTTTTAATTACAGGGGCAACGGGTTATATAGGCAGGCGTTTAAAGCAAGAGCTTTTAAAAAATAAAAATCTCTCGCTTCGTATTTTAGTACGCAATAAACAAGCCCTTGATCATCTCCATCAAGAAGATTTAGAGATTGTGGAGGGAAGCAGTTTTGATATTGAAAAGCTAGATCTTGCGATGGAGGGTGTAGATGTTGCGTACTATCTTATCCACTCGCTCGCCCATGAAGATTACACCCAGCTTGATATACAAAGCGCGCAAAACTTTCGTGATGCAGCGATAAGAGCGGGTGTAAAAAAGATTATTTATCTTGGAGGACTTGGGGTGGTGGATGAAAATATCTCCAAACACCTTTTAAGCAGAATCCAAACGGGTGAGGAACTCAGCCGTTATAGCGACAAAATCGATGTCATCTGGTTTCGTGCGGGTGTTATCATCGGTTCGGGAAGTGCATCTTTTGAGATTATTCGCAATCTCATTCAAAAACTGCCCGTCCTTATCACTCCAAAATGGGTGCGTGTACGTGCGCAGCCTATCGGTATTGATGCCATTATTAGCTATTTGTGTGCAGCAAAAGAGGAGAGGATTTGTGGAACGCATATTGTAGATATTGGCTCTGAAATTCTCTCGTATGCAGATATGATGCGCCAATGTGCACAGGTGATGGGATTGAAGCGTTTGATTATTCCCGTTCCCTTTTTAACGGTGGGTTTGTCTTCTTACTGGCTCAATGTCTTCACACCTGTGCCTTTTCAAGTCGCAAGATCACTGATTGATGGGTTAAAATCTGAAGTCGTTATGCAAAATAATAACGCAATGAAAATGTTTCCAGAGATTGTGCCTCTTTCGTTTAAAAAATCTGTTGCAAAAGCGCTCTATGAAGTGGAGCAAAATCAGGTTTTAAGCCGCTGGAGCGATAGTGGAGCCGATGTTTGGAAAATCAATCATAAAGATTCTATTGCCGAGGCAGTGTTCATTGATGAGCAGATACTGCGTATCCAAGAGGGAGAAGCTGAGGCCGTTTTTGCATCTTTTTGCTCAATTGGCGGTGAAAATGGATGGTTTTCTTATGATTGGTTGTGGGAGATACGGGGTATGATTGACAAGATTTTTGGCGGGGTTGGCCTCAACCGTGGACGCAGATCCCAAACTTCATTGCGTAAAGGGGATAGTCTTGACTTTTGGAAAGTTGTAGATATTGTGGAAGATAAAAGGCTTTTGCTTTTTGCGCAGATGAAGGTTCCTGGAAAAGCGTGGCTTGAGTTTCGTATCGATAAAGATCGACTGATTCAACGAGCATATTTTCTGCCAAGTGGTGTGCTTGGGCGCTTGTATTGGTTTTCATTACTGCCTTTGCACTATTTTGTATTTCGAGATATGATCCGTTCAATTTATAAAAAATCTAAAAAAAAGGTTTAAAAATGCTCAATTTACAAGATATGAGACAAGATTATAAAAAAAGCGAATTGGATGAAGCGAGTGTCAATCCAAACCCATTTTTTCAGTTTGAAACTTGGTTTAAAGAGGCACAAACTGCGGAGGTCATAGAGCCAAATGCCATGGTTTTAGCAACAAGTTCTGCGGACAATGTCCCAAATATTCGCGCGGTATTACTCAAGATATTTGATGAAAGAGGCTTTGTTTTTTTCACAAACTATGGTTCTGATAAAGCAAAAGAGATTGAGGAAAATCCAAATGTGGCTTTGGAGTTTTTGTGGCTTGATTTGGAGCGTCAAGTCAGAGTCATCGGCAGATGTGAAAAGATCTCACGCACAGAGTCTTTGTCTTACTTTTTAAAGCGTTCTCGTGGCAGTCAGATAGGCGCTTGGGTGAGTAATCAAAGCAGTATTATCAGCTCTCGCAAACTCCTCTCTATGGCAGTTGAAAAGATGAAAGAGAAGTTTCACAATGGACAAATTCCTCTTCCAGATTTTTGGGGCGGTTATCGAGTGGTGCCAACGAAAATAGAGTTTTGGCAAGGTAGAGAAAGCCGTTTACATGATAGAATTGTCTATGATAAAGAGGGTGAAAACTGGCATATTAAACGCCTTGCACCTTAAGAAAAGGAGAATGAAATGTGCTTACATGTAAGGAGTTTTTTGCCATTATGGTCATTGTTGCTGCTCTTGTTTTTTACAGCTTGCCAAGATAAAAATCCACCCCTTCCAACAGTGCAGAGTATAACTGTGCAAAAATATATGGGAACTTGGTATGAGATTGCCCGTTATGAGCAGTTTTTTGAAAAAGGGTGTCGTGACATTAACGCGACCTATTCACTCAGAAGTGATGGCAAGATTGATGTACTCAACCAGTGCATCAAAGAGGGCAAGCTCACGCGTGCCAATGGAGTAGCGTATGCGACTGATGCGAGCAATACTAAACTCAAAGTGAGTTTTTTTCGTCCATTTTATGGAAACTATTGGGTTTTGATGTTGGGCGAGGATTATGAATATGCAGTCATTGGCGAGCCAAGCCGTGAGTATTTTTGGATACTTTCTCGCACAAAAACGCTTGATGTGGCGACAAAAGAGAAAATCCTTTCTCAAATGAAGCCACTGGGTTATGATCCAAGCCAGCTTATTTGGAGAGAGTAGAAATTTTTTATAAAATTTCTACTCGATTTTTTCCATTTGTTTTTGCCATGTAAAGCGCTTTATCGGCGCGTGCTATGGCTGTGTCGATATTTTCATCTCCATGCAACAGTGTTGCACCCAAGCTATTTGTAAAGCTACGAACATCAGGCACAGTGATGGCCTCGATGGCTTGACGCAGTTTTTCTGCTACGCGTTTTATCTCCTCTTTATTTTCGCATTTATCAACAAATATAACAAACTCTTCTCCGCCCCAACGTACAATCCAATCACTCAGGCGTAGAGTACTTTTGAGTTTTTGCGCGAGTGCTTGGAGAACCTCATCACCTTTAGCATGACCATAGGTGTCATTGATAGACTTAAAATTGTCAATGTCGGTGATGATAACTCCCCATAATTTTTCATTTTTACCCTTCTCTTGAGCAAAATATTCATAAAAATATTGTCTATTAAAAAGCTGTGTTAAGCCATCGCGGTACGCTTTATCCTCTAAGAGTTTGTTACGCTTAATCGAGGGAGTAATATCATAAAGTGTAAAAAGATACCGCTCATCAAATATCTGTTTTACATGTAGAGTAAAATAGTGTGCGTCTCCAGTGTAATCTCTTAATTTGACTTGGTGCTCGTCTTGTAGTAACAACTTCATAATTTCCGCAGCGCTTCCTGTGAAGATTTTATTGCCATTTTTTTGGCATACGTCACAAATTGATACATATTTTTCTATAAACTCTTCCACACAAGCGACTGCAAAAAAGTTAAGGAGTGCTTGATTTGCATAAATAGGCTTAATTCCGTCAGAAACGATGACTATTCCCTCTTGCTCGTTGAGAATAGAGTTGATATATAAAGATTTTTCACGTAAAAGCGTCTCTTGTTCTTGCTGTTTGGTGACATTGTGCTGGACGCCTACAAAGTATTTGAGTTTATTTTTATCAAAAATAGGCGAGATATTGAGTAGATTGTAAAAGAGTTTCCCCTCTTTTGTATAGTTACGTAAAAGCACTTCTGCAGAATCTGCATTTTCAATAGCATGACGAATGGTTGTAATGGCTTCTTGAGCTGTATCTTCTGCTTGCAAAAATCGACAATTTTTTCCCAACACTTCCTCTTTTGAGTAGCCTGTAATATTGCTAAATGCTTCATTAGTATAGATCATAGGATTGTCGTGTTGGTTTGGATCAGTGATGGTGATGCCCGTATCCACACTCTCTATAACACGCATAAAAAGTTCTGCTCTATCGTAGGCTTCTTTGCGCGCTGTAACATCCGTAAAAACGATGAGTGCAATTTTATCGCCTTGATCATCTTGGGTAATAGACCCGCTGACATCTACCCAGGTTGTGGTTTTAAATGGTCTATGAATACCTAAAAGCATATTGTGAATCGACTCATTGTACTTGAAAAGAGAGTTTACGGGATAGTCGCAAATATCTATTTTTTGGTAATTTTCATCTACAAAATACCATTCACTGCTTGTTGCCGTTTGGCCTAAAAGCTCCTCTTCACTCAAACCAAGTATCACCGACGCAGATGGATTGGCATAAACGATGGCGGTATCTTTGTTATGAATAACAACTCCCTCTTGCAGTTTTGCTAGAAGTGACAAAAATACAGAGGGCTCATGCAACAGAAAATTTTTCATTTCACTCACTTCGTTTTTTAAATTACAAAAAGTATATACTTAATGCAGAATGATTGATAGCTAAATTTTGTCATTTGATTGTAAAAGCTCTTTTTTGTTTTAGAAAATTGCCCTATAATCCGCATTTTTGGAGAAGAACGTGAAGCAAAAAATTATTATCATCGGTGCTGGCGTGAGCGGATTGTACGCAGCATCTTTACTTGAAGATACTTATGATGTGACAATCCTTGAAGCGCGTTCTCGCATTGGCGGACGCATTTATAGTGCCGGTGGGCATGACCTTGGACCCTCTTGGATATGGTCACATCACAAAGAGGTACTGGCTTTGACGCAGCATTTGGGACTTCGCCTTTTTGCCCAATATACACAAGGTGATGCGCTCTATGATGCACCTTTAAAACCACAGCGTTTTGTTGCACATCCATCGGCTCCAAGTGCAAGAGTGCAGGGTTCTTTAAGTGTGCTTATCGATGCTTTAAAAAGCTCTTTAAGCGCGACATCTGTCGAGTTAGAAGAGGAAGCTGTAGCGATACAAAAGCGAGCAAATGACTACCATGTAAAGACCAAAAAGAGGACTTTTGAAGCCCATTACGTCATTGTCACCTTGCCACCGCGACTGAGTGCACGCTTGGCGTATGAACCGCCACTGCCTGAGCCACTGCTTTTATTGCTTCGCTCTACACCCACATGGATGGGACAAAGTGGTAAATGCGTCATCGAGTTTCGCTCTGCTTTTTGGAAACAGCGAGGACTGAGTGGTTTTGTCTTTTCAAATACTGGCCCTTTGAGCGAAATCCATGATGCTTGTACACAAGACACCCCTGCGCTTTTTGGATTTGTTCATTCAAAAGCTTCTTGGCAAACCCTCCATAGCGATATTACAAAACAACTTATTCGCCTTTTTGGAATCCAAGAGCAAGAGATTGTAAAAATCCAAGCAATTGATTGGAAAAGTGAGCGTTTTACATCTGATGCACTCGATGCCGTTCCTTTGAACGCGCATCCGCACTATGGCATAGACACAACGCTCTTTAGTGAGAAAATACTCTTTAGTGCGACGGAATTTTCCTTTGAAGAGGGCGGCTATATCGAAGGTGCCATTCGCCGTGTCAAGGCGATTGCTGCAGAACTACTCGGGCATCACTAGGCGTTTATTTCTTTGTAACATCTCTATGAATCGACATAAAAAAGCTACGAGCCACAATGGCTTTTGGCTAGAATTTTTTTATGATATTTTTAATTTACCCACACCAACTATTTTCTAATACACAACCGCTTGTTGGGCACAAAGTGCTTCTTATTGAAGAACCTTTGTACTTTACTCAATACAAGTTTCACATCCAAAAACTTGTGATGCACCGTGCCTCTATGAAGTTTTATGAGCAGTATTTACATGGTAAAGGCTTTGATGTAAGCTACTATGAAGATGAGAGCTATCTTGCACTTTTTAAAGATGAAAAAGTATCTGTGTATGAACTTGGCGATATTTATCTTGAGAAAAAAGTACAAAAAAACTTTTCACAACTTCAGTTTGTGAAAAATCCAAATTTTATTGATTTGCCCGAGCACTCAAAACGGATGCAAAATTTTTATATTCACAGACGTAAAGCGTTGCAAATCTTAGTAGATGAACACCAAAACCCGCTTGGAGGCGTGTGGAGTTTTGATGCGCAAAACCGCAAAAAACTGCCAAAAAACTGTGTCATTCCAGCTCCTATTGTTTTTGAAAATAGCTACGTGCAAGAGGCAAAAGAGTACTGCAAGCGTTTTGAAACACTTGGGTGTTGTGAAGAGTTTTTGTACCCAACGACATTCCAAGAGGCCGAGATTGTTTTGGAGTATTTTTTAGAGCATAAATTTCGAGATTTTGGAGATTATCAAGATGCAATCACCAAAGAAAATAACCCCTTTTTATTTCATGCAAATATCTCAAGCGCACTCAACATCGGGCTTATCGACCTTTCTTATCTCCTACAAAAAGTGATTGATGCACCCCAAATACCCATGAACTCCAAAGAGGGCTTTTTACGTCAAATCATCGGCTGGCGAGAGTTTATGCTTAGCATCTATAAACATGAAAGTGCGGCTTTGCGAAAACAAAACTTTTTTCATGCGCACAATCCGCTCACATCAAAAATATTAGAGGGTAAAACAGGGCTTGTAGTTTTAGATGAGGTAATCAAAAAAGTTTCTGTCACGGGTTATGCCCACCATATCGAGCGTTTAATGGTGCTTGGAAATATTTTTGTGCTTTTAGAAATAGAGCCAGAGGCGATATTTGAATACTTTATGGCGCATTTTATTGATGCGTATGATTGGGTGATGGTGGGCAATGTTTATGCCATGGTGTGTTTTGGCTCTACGATGACAACCAAGCCTTACATCGCTGCATCCAACTATATTTTAAAGATGAGTGACTATAAAAAAGGGGAGTGGTGTGGGGTTTTAGATGCCTTGTATTGGAGCTTTTTAGAAAAACATAAAGAAAAACTCAGCTCCAATATACGTATGGCAATGCAACTCGCACTGCTTGAAAAAATGGATGCAGATAAGCGTGCAAACTATCTCAAAGAGGCTAAAAAGTTTAAAGAAGAACTTGGATTTTATGCGTTTAGTGAACAAAGTAAAGATCGTCTCATCGAGATGGCGTGGCAAGATAGAACTCCTTTTGAAGCCATAAAAGAGCAGTTTGGCTACAGTGAAAATCAGGTCAAAAAGATGATGCGAAAACTCATGAGTAAAAGTAGTTTTAAGATGTGGCGACAAAGAGTGCAGGGGCGAAAAACAAAACACCAGCAAAAAGCAGAGGTTAAACCCCGTAGATTTCAAGGGCCGTGGTAAAGATGACAATATGCAATGAAACGCTTACATGTAAGCAAAAAAAGATACGATAAAAATATGAAAAAAGATATTTATACCAAGATGCAAATCTTAAGTGATAGTGCCAAATATGATGTGAGTTGTTCTTCGAGTGGAAGTGAAAATAACTACAAAACAGGCGAGCTCGGTGCGACGCAAAATAGCGGTATTTGCCACACTTTTACACCCGATGGACGCTGCGTTTCACTTTTAAAAGTGTTGCTAACTAACTTTTGTTTGTATGATTGCGCGTATTGTATTAACCGTGTCTCAAACGATATTCCAAGAGCGGCATTTTCGCCTCGTGAGCTTGCCGATATCACCATAAACTTTTATAAACGCAACTTTATAGAGGGACTTTTTTTGAGTTCTGGCATTATTATTAGTGAAAACCACACGATGGAACTTTTGTTGCAAGTGTTACGACTTCTTCGTTTTGAGCACCATTTTAACGGCTATATTCATGTTAAACTCATCCCTGGAGCCGACCAAGAACTCATAGAAGAGGTCGTTAAACTTGCAAGCAGGGTGAGCTCTAACATTGAGTTGCCAAGCGATGCTTCGCTCAAACTTCTGGCTCCAAATAAAACAAAACAGAGCGTCTTGCAACCCTTAAAATTTGCGCGTGATATTAGCCTTGAACGCACAAATAAACCCATTGGCATGAGCACCCAGCTTATCGTCGGGGCTACTCCTGAGAGTGACTTTGATATCTTAAAACTCAGCTCCGCACTCTATGATAAAGCACTTTTAAAACGGGTGTATTACTCAGCCTACATTCCCGTCAATGATGCAAAAAATCTTCCATCTATCATCACAAAACCACCACTATTGCGAGAGCATAGACTCTATCAAGCGGACTGGTTACTTCGCTTTTACGGCTTTTCGTATGATGAAATTCTCAGTTATGAGCAGCCAGATTTAGAAGAAGAGTATGACCCAAAAACAGCGTGGGCGCTTCGAAATCTGCATCTTTTTCCCATCGAAATAAACACAGCTTGCAAAGAGGAACTCATCCGTATCCCTGGAGTTGGCGTGCGGGGTGCACACAAAATTTTAAAAGCACGCCGCTTTAAAAAGCTTGATTTTTCTGATTTGGCGGCTTTGCATATTTCCCTTAAACGTGCAAAATATTTCCTTACATGTAAGGGAAAATTTCAAAAAGAGGTGCCACTATATAGCGATACAATCAAAGCAGCGCTCAGTGCGCCAAGCAAGGAAAAAATGCCCACACTTTTTGATGTGAGCGGATTGAGCGGAGAGTTGTAGTGCGGGGATTTTACGATGGGAGTTTCGAGGGATTTTTGAGCCTAGTACACGAGGTTTACTACAAAAAAATCTCTTTAGTGTCTATTGAAAAAGGGGAACCAAAACAACTTTTTTTGGATGGCATTTATCTGTGTACCACAGACAATTCCAAAGCGCAAGTGGTTTTGCAAGCATTGAAAAAAAAGTTTCAAAAAGAGCATTTTGAAACTATTTTAGTGCTTTTTATGTGCGATAGCGCTGCCTTTGAGATGGATCTTTTAAACTATATTATTTTAGGTTTTAAAGATCAAAAAAATCTGCAAAATATCAATTATAGTGCTGTTTTTAATCTGCTCAATTTGCAAAAAAAATATTTCCACGCCTACCATAAAATGAGCGGATTTTTGCGCTTTAGCGAGCTTGAAGATGGGTCTTTGTATGCACCCATGCAAAGCCAATACAATCTGGTATTTCATTTAGGAAAGCATTTTTTAAAACGCTTTAACAACCAAGAATTTTACATCCATGATAAAGAGCGCTCTTTGGTTTTTATGAAAACAGAGCAGTTTTTAGGCGTGTATGAAGTCAAAGATTTTGATGCTCCAAGGGTTTCAGAAAAAGAGGAGCAGTTTGTCAAACTTTGGCAACAGTTTTATAAAAGTGTCACCATAGAATCGAGGATAAATAAAAAACTTCAAACCCAACTTGTTCCACTTTTGTATCGAACCTACATGAGTGAGTTTTTTTGAGAGCCACCCAGATAAATCCCTTACTAAAAGAGATATTTTTGGACTGAAGTGACGCTTTTTATGACCAAGGACTTCTTATGCATGGAGTTTGATTTTTTTTAAAAAATCAAGCAAGCCTTGTATGATATCTTGGGGTGATGGAGGGCAACCTTTGATGTGATGGGCGATGGGAATATGTGCATCTACAGGGCCTTTTATGGCAAAGTTTTTGACAAAAGGGGCTTGCATTGCAGGGCAGTCACCTATGCTAATCGCCCATTTGGGTGCAGCAATCTGTTGCCATGCATCCATTACATGTGGCAACATATTAAAGGTCAGTACGCCACTTATAAGCATGACATCGGCGTGTCTTGGACTTGCCACAAAAAAGATTCCCAATCGCTCCAAATCATAATAGGGATTGGATAGCGCATTACACTCTGCTTCACAGGCATTGCAACTTCCACTATCAACCATGCGAATAGCCAGAGAACCTGCAAAATGCTTCTCTATATGGTTTTTAAGTTCTGTGCGAATTTGTTGTATGGCATCATCAAACTCACTATTTTCTGTGAGAATCCCTGTTTGTATTCTTTTATTCCAAAATCGTATCATTTTTCTCTCTTTCTCTTATAAATCATTGCCTGCATAGCTGAGATCACAGCTTTTATTGATGACGGGGAAATCGGCGATGATGTTATTTGGCATCATAGCATGCACAACTTGCCAGTTCATAAAGCTAGGGTCTCTGGCGAAAAATCGCTCTATTTTCCCCTCTTTGATGTTCACATACATAAAAAGTTCTCCTAAAGAACTCTCACAAAAAGCGGTATATTCTCCTTCTTGTGGTGCTTGCATCGCTACATCAAACGCTTCATGGCCGATAAAATTTCTCATAAGTTTGATGGAGTTTGTAATCTCCTCAATTCTCACTTTAAATCGTGATGCGACATCACCCGCTGTCTCGGTGATAAGCTCAAATCCATGGCTTTTATAAAAGCTATTATCTCTTGTATCAAGCGCTACATGTGAGGCTCTTGCAACCACGCCAACGCTATCAAATTTTATTGCTTTTTGGCTTGAGAGGATGCCTGTGGTATCGAGCCTATCCCAAAGAGAGGGAACATCATAAACCCAATTTTTAAACCAGTCAAGATCATTTTCCAGTTTGTCAAGAAATTGTTTAAGATGCTGTGTATCAAGAGGTAATGCACTAAAAGTAATAGCTCCAAATCCAAAGCGATGACCTGTGATGCGCTGCATAAGCCGTCTTGCATCTTCTGCCATCGTTGATGCATACGCCAGCGCTGCGGCAAAGCCAACATCATTGGGGATAAAGCCAACATCGGTGAGATGGTGGATGATGCGCTCTAGTTCCAAAAGGAGAGCATGCTGTTTTTGCATACTTTGTGGAGGCTCTATTTGGTTTGATTGCAACATTATATCGTGCAAGGCGATTTGATAGGCGATAGTTTCATTGCCACTGATACGCTCAATGATGGGTTTAGCTTCTTGAAGAGTGAGCCCCTCTACCATCTTTTCAATGGCACGATATTTATAAAAATGCCTTACTTCTAAATGTAGCATATCCTCTCCCGCTTGAGAAAATTGAAAATGCCCTGGTTCGATAATGCCCGCATGGATGGGACCAACTGCCACTTCAAAAACACTATCGCCTTTCATTCTCTCATACGGATATGCTTCATAAGAAGCGGATGCTATGGTTTGGTTTTTATCAAAACTTTTGAGCATTGGATGGATATTTTGAGGAAATCGCTCTTGTTGGAGTAGTTTTCTCGTGTCAAAACTCCCCTCGATTTTTATGCCAAAATCATCACTCATTTTGCGCTCAAACCATGTGGCTGATGGATGCTCATACGCGATGGATTGGTGATGAGGATGCTCTTTGGAGAGTAGTTTTCGTGTGGTGTGCTTATCCCAAACGGTTATAATCTCAAACGCATCCGCTAACTCTTGTGCAAAAAGTGCTATGAATCTCATACGATACCTCGCAAATAATGAAATGAAAAGAGAAGCGCCACACTCGATAATGCAAAGAGTATCATGGCAAAAATCTCATTTTTATAGACTACTTTTTCTTTCTCCTCTCCATCATATTTCATGGATTGAAAGACGGCTATAAATTTATAGAAAATAATTGAAATCAAAACTAAAATGAGCAAAATGGCTCCGATTGCAACTAAGATATTATTTGATTTATTTGCAAAAGCGACAATGGCTCCAAAGCCGTAAAGTTCTGAAAAAAACATGGGACTTGGTGGCAAAGAGATGATGGCGAGCAAAAAGCATGTGACAAGGAAAACAAATAAATTCCCACTCCATCGGCTGTAGCCTTTGAGCGTTCCTGCAAAACGAGATCTTCCATGTGATTCTAGGATGCCTGTAGATAAGAAAAGTGCTGGTTTTAAAAAAGCGTGCGCACCAAAGTGTAAAAGTGCTGCAAAGGGGCTTCCTGCAACCCAAAAGAGCACAATAAGCGCCATATTTTCAATACCTGATGAGGCAAAAAGGCGTATAAAATCTTTGCTTCGATAGATCAAAAAAGAGACAGTAAAAATTGTGAGACCCATATAGATGATGGTGAAAATAAAGATTTTAGGATGGTTGAGTTCCATGGCTATTTGAGAAAATCGAAAAAAACCAATCAAAATAGCACTCTCCAAAATCCCGCTAAAGAGTGCTGCAACAGGGTAAAAAGAGGCGCGCTCGATATTGGCTAGCCACAAATTCATCGGAAAAAATCCCATCTTAATAAACATGCCAACCATCACAATAGAAAATCCGATATCAAATAAAAATTTGTTTTCAATTGTGTGCACATTGGATAACAGCATATTGAAATTCATAGCGTGAACACCCAGATTTGGCTTGGCACTGGCATAGATGAGAATGATGCCAAAGAGTATCAAGGATATGGCAATAGCACCGACAATTAAATAGCTCCATGTTTGCGTTCGTGCACTTGAGGTTTCATTTGTTTTTATCATATAAACAGTGCTTAACGTCGCCATCTCTAAGCCAACCCAGTAGATACCCATATTATTGGAGAGGATGGAGATGATAAGTCCTATCCAAAAGATTCCAAAGAAACGGTAAAAACGGCGGTAGTTACTCTCAGTAATTTTCACTCTTTTATCGAGTGTGAGCAGTGAGAGCGTTACACCTATGCCAACAATGGAGGAGACAAGTAGGATGTAGGAGTTGAGTCTATCAACAATGAGATAATCACCGAAAAGCTGGAATGGTTTTTCTTCTAAAAAAAGCATCACGATAGGCAATAAAATGATTAAAGAGGTCCATGGAAGCACTTTTTTTATCAATGGAGATTTAGAAAAACTCAAGATAAAGATAATAACGGCAGGAAAAAAGAGTAGAAAGAGCATCATGATTGGGTCTCCTGTTTTTCAAATGCTAAGATGATGATAACAATGGTCATCAAAAAGTCTAAAAATATTCCAAATTCAATAACAAGAGGCATCCCATCCGTTGCGGTGGTTCCTAAGAGAAAAAGGGTATTTTCAAGCATAAGAAATCCAATAATTTTTCCCATAATTGTTGATTGTTGGATGATGAGCAAGAGGGCAAAAAACAGCGATGAGATACTAATGGCTACATAACTCGCATGGTGTTGCATCACTTCAACAATAGGTTCTGCAAGATAAAACGTAAAAACAAGAATCGCAGGAATCAATAAAACGGAGTATTGCGCTTTGATATTGGAGGGAATTTGGCGTGTGAGTTTGTATTCTTGAGCCATAAACTTAAGTAGATAAGGCATGATGAGCACTTTGAGAACAAAGGTGATAGTTCCACTGATGACCATGGCATCATCGTGTGTTTGAAACCCAATAGCCAGTGCTAAAAGAGACAGCATTAAAGAGTTGAGCAGATACCACCAAAAAAGCGAGTAGAGCCGTGTGCTAAAGAGGGCAATAATCAAGGTCGCTAAAAAGAGTCCAATTAAAAGATTATTCATATTAGGCTCCTAATATATAAAAAGTTATGAGTGATAAAAAGGCAAAAACAATGGCAATCCCAAGTAGATCTGGCACTTTAAAGAGACGAAGTTTGGCAACATTGACCTCTACGAGTGCTACAACCGTGGCAATAAAAAACAACTTCACGATAAATACCAAGAGTGCTAAGGGTGCGAAAAGTTCCATCCCAAAGGGGAGAAACAGCGAGGCAAAAAGTGAGGCAAAAATGATAAATTTCACAGAGGATGCAGATTCGACTAGCAGGAGGTAAAAGCCACTCAAATCCAAAATCATCGCCTCATGTACCATCGTGAGCTCAAGGTGGGTTTGCGGGTTGTCCACGGGAATTCTCCCATTTTCGGCAAGAAGCAAAATAAAAAAACTAATCCCTGCAAACAAAAAACTTGCCATATACTCTTGTGGAAAGCTGTGTGATAAATTTTTTGAAGCTTCGGATATTCCTAGATTGTTGGCAATCATAGAGATGGCAAAGATGGTTAAAACCATGGCAGGCTCGGCGAGCGCGGAGATAAACGCTTCTCGGCTGCTTCCCATCCCTCCAAAACCACTCGCACTATCTAAGCCGATGAGCATCAAAAAGAAAGTAGAAAGAGAGATAAGCCCCGTGATGGTAAAAGCATCCACAAAATTAATGTATAAAGCTTCATGCATGACAGGTGGTAAAAAGAGCAAAATGATAAGCAATGGTGAGAGCACCAAAAAGGGCGCAACGCGTGTTATTTGGCTACTTTCGTGACTTATGATGGTTTCTTTTTTAAGTAATTTTGCAAGAGTGCGATAGCCTTGGAAAAGGGATGCGGGTTGCTTAAAAAGTAAAATCATTTTTAGCGACTGCATGTAGCTTGTCACTAGGGGAGCTATAACTAGCAGCAAGAGGATAGTAAAAATATATAAAATCATTTTTTAACCCCCATAAGTAAGATTTTAAAGGATATAAACATCACGCTAAGCTCCAAAATAAAGGTTGCCCAATTAAATTCATTGACAGAGAGCCTATAACTAAAGAGCACAAAAAGCATCAGGTTAAAGATGGTTGCTGAATATTTTTTTTGTTCAAAATGCGCAAACCGATAGAGCCAATAGCTGATACTATTTGCCAGTTTGGCACTATTGTCATAAAGTAGTTTTTCAAACAGTGGTTTGGTATGCACTTCATAATGTGCACTTGTAAATTTTGTTTTATGATTGCCTATCATCTCTCTATCAATATGTTTTTGGGATTGGTAAAGCCAGTCAAAAAATCGACTAATTGGTCCTGCAAATCCTGTGGCTGAGTATTGATTTTTAGCACTTGTTTCATAGCCACACGCCCATGTATGGTGGATTCTTTCTTTGACTTTGAGGAGCTTATATGCCATCATCAACGAGAGCGTCACTCCAAGCAAGAGCCCTAAAAGCGTGAGTGGAGAAACAGAAGCTCCGATGGAGGAAACGGAGTGCATGTGAAAAATTCCATTGGGGAAAATGAGCCCATAGATACTCGCTTTTCCTAAGCAAACCATGGCTAAATCAAAGATTTTGATATAAAAAGGGGTAAAAAGCATCAGTGAGATAACCACCAATGCCATTAAAATCATTCCTGTTTTCATAAGAAAATTTACCTCTTCGATATGTTGTACATTTTCATCTCGATGCAACCCTAAAAAAGTTATTCCATAGGCTTTGACAAAACACGCAATAGCAAGTCCTCCTGTAAGAGCAAGGGCAAATACGGCAAAAGGAATAACCATCTTGAGTGAGCTATCTGCAATAGTGCTAGAGCTTAACATGGATTGAAAAATCATCCATTCACTTAAAAATCCATTGGTTGGTGGAAGCGCTGAGATGGAGATGGATGCCAAAAGAAAGGTGAGTGCAGTCACAGGCATTGATTTGATAAGCCCGCCATATTTTTCAATATTTCTGGTGTGGGTTTGGTGTAAAACGCTTCCTGCTCCCATAAAGAGAAGCGATTTAAAACTCATATGATTAAAAATGTGAAAAAGAGCAGCGATAAAGGCAAAAGAGCTCAGTGTTTCGAGTTTGAGAGTGCTAAAAATCATTCCCATCCCAAATCCAATCAAAATAATCCCGATATTTTCGATGGAGTGGTTGGCAAGCAGTGCTTTGATGTCGTGTTCGCTTAGGGCATACAAAACCCCAACCAGCGCAGAGACAGAGCCGATAACTAAAATGATAATGCCCCATTCGAGTTGCCACGGAAAGAGGACATCAAATAAAAATCGAAACATTCCATAGATGGCAATTTTGAGCATCACGCCACTCATGAGTGCCGAAACAGGTGATGGTGCTTCGGGGTGCGCATAGGGAAGCCAAACATGGAGTGGAACTGCGCCTGCTTTACTTAAAAATCCAACCGATAAAAAGAAAAAAAGAATGCTTGGATAGGCAAAATTTGCAACAATTGCGTGCATCTCTTGAAAGCTTATCGATAAATCCCCGTTGGTAGAGAGTAAAAAGAAGAGCAAAATACAGATAAAGCCAATGTGAGTCATAAAAAAGTAAAACTTAGCTGCATCCGTGGTGCTTTTTGTTTTGGCTTCTGTTAAGATGAGTTGCCATGAAGTAAGACTCATCAACTCCCAGAAAAATAAAAATAAAAGCGCATTGCCAGCCATAACAACGCCAAAAAGAGAGGCTATATATGCAAAATAGTGAAGGAGATAGTGTCCTTTTCGTTTTATGTGAGGAAGGGAACCAAAAGAGTAAAAAAGGTTTGGAATTGTGCCGAGCAGAATCATAAAAACAAATGTCAAAGATAAAAAATCATATAAAAACATCATACCTCCAATTTTTAAATAGGCTTGTTCGTATTGTAAAGCAATACCTCTAAAAAGTTACTTGTTTACTGCC
>JAVHOA010000040.1:0-3908 GCA_036169815.1 Sulfurimonadaceae bacterium | reverse complement strand
GTCTTGCTGGTCACTGGATTAAACATATCCTTCACTACCTATTTATGTATAAAGCAAAACTAAATCCAGGCTGGACATTAATCCCAGAATAATATAAAAGGAGAAAATATGGAAAAGAAAATAGTACACGAAGAGTTAAACTTTCAAAAAGATGATAAGATGAGTCTTACAATGATACCAGGTAAGTTCGCACGCTCTATGCGTACATGCCTTATTTGGCAATTTATCCGTTTTGTTATTATCAATGTTAAAATGATTATAGTAGTAGGCAAAAGCCACTAAACCTTCAGAATCGGGATTATTCCCGATTTCACTTTTTACACTCCCCGCTTTATCTTTTTTCATCACGAACTTTTGTATAATATAATAAATTTCACTGGTGGTATTTTCATGCATGCACTTTTTCATTTAAAGCACAATAGGACCCTTTTAGAGCAGGGGAAATCAAAAGTAATTGCAGATTGGATAGCGTATGAAGGGCCACAAACCATTTTAAACCATCATAAAATAGACAAAAACATCTTTGTAGAAAAATATGCAAACAATGTTTTTGATTATTTTATGGGTGTTATTAAGGGTTTTGTAGAGATTGGAAATTGTCCCGTTATTGTAGAGCTGCTGATCTATTTAAAAGATAAAAATATTAGTGCAAAAGAACTTTTTATAATCTGCAGTCATTTTAAGCTAGCAATGGTCGCTTACACGTATGAAATAAGTATCAATACAAAGGAACTTTTTGAAGAGATTACTTATGTATTTGATAAAAACTTCTCGAGAGTGTTAGAGATTTATTCACAAACAATTTATGAAAAAGATATAGAGATAAGTAAAAATGTGGAGCTTTTGGAACAATATATTTACGCTCTTAATGAAAGTGCATTGGTTTCAAAAACAGATAGTAATGGATTTATTACCCATGTCAATAAGAAGTTTATTCAACTGTGTGGTTACCAAGAGAGCGAGCTTATTGGACGAAGTCATAGCATTATGCGCCATAGTGATATGTCAAAAGCCTTTTTTAAAAAGCTATGGAGCACTATTGAGTGCAATAAAATTTTTGTAGGTATTATCAAAAATAGAAGCAAAAATGGAGGATATTTTTATATAGATACCACCATAATTCCAATCGTTGATCCTTTTAGCGGTAATAAAGAGTATATGGCCATTGGATATGAGGTGACAAAACTAATCGATGCAAAACAAAAAGCAATCGATGCGGATAGGGCAAAAGATTATTTTTTATCAAATATGTCACATGAAATACGAACTCCTTTGAATGCTATTTTAGGTTTTGTTTCACTTCTTTGGGGTGAAGATCTCTCTTTCAAACATAAAAACTACTTAGAAATCATCCATAATAGCGGTGAAAATCTTTTGCATATTATCAATGATCTTTTAGATTTTTCAAAACTTCGAAGCGGAGAGTTTACCTTAGAACCAAAAATATTTAATCTCGAAGAAGCGCTCTCTCGTATTATGGAGCTTTTTGTCGCAAGTGCAAGTCAAAAACAGATAGCAATTCTTAGTTTTATTGATCCGACAATTCCCTCTGCAATCTTTGCTGATGAACTCAGACTCGGGCAGATTATCTCAAACTTTTTAAGCAATGCGATTAAGTTTACACATGTAAGAGGTGTCGTTGAAATCAATGCACATTATACGCATGAATCTATTGAAATTTCGGTCGAAGATTCTGGTGTCGGTATTGAAAAAAAAGATATAAAAAAGATATTTGAGGCATTTACGCAAGCGCAAAATAGTGTGACAAAACGAAGTGGCGGAACTGGTCTTGGGCTCTCCATCTGTAAGCAATTGGCTGAAAAAATGGGTGGGCGCATTGAAGTAAAATCTACGCTTGGCATGGGAAGTAAATTTACACTGACACTCCCTGTTGAAGTGATAAACACAGCGATGCGCCATCTTGATTGCCAGATGCTTCAAGAGAAAAATATTGCCTTTTTAATCAATGAAAAAACAGAAAACAGAAAATTAGAAATCTTTGAAAAATATTTTACGCAAATGGGACTCCAACTCGTTTCTCTTGAAGAGATACAAGAGAAAGAGTATGATTTGCTCTATTTTATGGACAGTGATATTGATGATGTAACAAGAGTTGCGATTATAAAAAATAACAAACCTGCCATCGCAATTATGGAGTATATGGATGATAGTTATGCATCGGTAAGTAATGTCACAAATCTCTGCTTTCCGATCTATTTAAGCAAATTGCGCGCGAGAAGTTTAGAGGCTTTGGGGCTCAGTGAAGCTTATAATAAAAAGATTGCTACGCTTCAAGAAAGTAAGAAATTTAATGGACATATTCTTATTGCCGAAGATAATGAGGCAAATCAAGAACTCATGAAAATTGTTTTAGCAAAATATGCAATCAGTTATGATATTGCATCCAACGGGCTAGAAGCATTTGAGATGTTTAAGGAAAATAGCTATGATTTGGTTCTTATGGATGATCAAATGCCATTGCAAAATGGTCTTGAAGCCGCGCAGGAGATTCGTAATTATGAGAAAAAAAATCAATGCAAACTTACCCCCATCGCGATGCTCACAGCAAACGTCATTAAGGGTGCAAGAGAAAAAAGTTTGGAGTGTGGGTTTGATGATTTTTTAGGAAAACCACTTGTTATTAAAGAGCTCGAACTTGTTTTTGAAAAGTTTTTATCAAGCCAAAGCAAAGAGGTGCCAAAAAAGTTTGACCTGAGCAGTTTACAAGATGCGCTGCAACTTGACTATGAGCAACTTGAGATGTTACTGCAAATTTATATTAAAAAAATGGATGCAATGGTGCCCGAGCTTAAAGAGGAAATTCAAAAGAAAGCTTATGGAAATATTGCAAAACTTGCCCATTCCATAAAAGGTTCAAGTGCCAATTTTAGGCTTGAAACACTCCAAAACCTTGCGCATGAAATGGAAAAAAGCGCTAAAGAGGAAAATAGCTACTATGATTATGAAGATTGTGTAGGAAACATTGAAAAGTTCTATACGGAGATGAAAAATTAATCTTCTATATAGTAACCGATGCCAGAAGCGTTTTTAATAATATCTGTTGGGAGCTTATTGCGAAGTCTCCATACCAGTGTTCTCACACTGTTTTCTGTAGCTCCATCATCTTCCCAAACATAGCTAATTGCCTGCTCGAAAGTAACAACAATCCCAAGTTGCGCAACTAAAAGGCGAATAAATGAGTTCTCTTTTTTTGTAAGCTTAATCTTTTTATTGTTGTAAAAAGTTTCACAAACACTGATGTCAAGATGATAGCCATCCCCAAAAGGCACAATAGGTTTATCGGAGAGTTTTTTATTATAAAGAAGCTTTTCTAAGTTGAGTTTATCAACCTTCAGAGAGTCTAAATTTTCATTTCTTTTTTTCTCTTGATGGTATTTATACAAGGCCATCTGAATCGTTACATGTAAGGATGCAGGATCAAAAGGTTTGATGATATACCCATAAGGTTCTGTTTTACTTGCATCTTCGATGATATGATCATCACTATGTGCAGTTAAAAAAATGAAAGGGAGCAGTTGCTTGCTACGAATATAGCTTGCAAGTCGGATACCATCATCACTTTCTTGGAGCGAAATATCGATGATTATGACATCTGGTGCGTAGATTTTGAGTTTACTTTTTGCGCTGAGTGTATCATCTGCGATTGCTACAACATCATACCCCTGTTTTTCAAGGGACATTTTTAGATTCATGGCTGTAACTTCATCATCTTCGACAATAAGCACTCTTTTGCTTTTCATAACTGCATCCTAAATTTCTATTATTTGAAAAAGTGATAATTTCATTTGTGTTAGTATACTCAAAAAGTAATATTTTTTAAAGATTTTATTACAGAATTATCACAATTGTGTTGAAAGTAAACAATAAAATGCGCATTGCATCTGAAA
>JAVHOA010000039.1:0-3949 GCA_036169815.1 Sulfurimonadaceae bacterium | reverse complement strand
GATATTAGAAATTAACTTCGCTGAATTTCTGTCTTAAATATTCAGGCCATTATAATGCAAGAAAGTTGCCAAGAAGTGCCTCAATATTCTTACGTCCTATGGGGTGGGCACTGTGCACGTTGAAATGCAAATCAAAATCCTTTGGAAAAACAAGTTTATTTGATAATCCAGCCATCTAAAAGTATCTTTCTTATGTCATCTTCACTTTGATAAATCTGTTGTTACTAAATTCAAAAGTCCCATAGGTACCATTTGTATTTAGAATGAAATTATCTAAAGATGAGTTGTTGATAAAGCTTACAACTGTATCCCAAAGTTCAACATTTGTAAGCATAGACGGATCGGCAATTTTTTTTAAATCTGATTTTTCAGTCATAAGATGATTCCTCATGCTATTAGATACTTTGGACACAAACTTAGAGATTTAGAAGAAAATCAACCCATGCGTTTTTTTAATGCTTCTTTTGCTATATCGATGTTTCATAAATTAATTTCAACTTCCAATTCAGCGGATAGAATGTAGTTCATTGCATATAAAGGATTATGCATATTTTCTACGAAAGCATTTTTACATAAATCGAAAAATGAAATTTGAAGATTGAGTCCTTCATTTCCTTTACATTCATTACTATCGCTTGATTTGAAAAAGTGATATAAATTTGCTGGGATATCGTTGTCCTTTGGATATATCAAAAATAAATCCTTACATTTTTCATATTTAGTTCCATATGCATAAAGCTGATATATATCTGTTTGAGCCACACCATTATAGGCTTTATCTTCACTCAGTATTTTCCATTTGGTATCAGCGATGATCTCATTGTCTGTATCTTTGTTAATAATGATATCCGGTTTGAGTCTAAATCTACCATTTTCATCTTCATATGCAAGATGATGTGTCTTGTCTTGCATGCTTACATGTAAGCCTTTGTGTTTGAGATATGCACCTACATAACTCTCGAAAAGTAGGTTCATATCAAAAAGCAGTGCAAATGCTACGTCCTTGCCTTTATATGGGGAAAATGAGTTTTCGAGTAAAAATGTTTTGCACCATAAAAGTACTTGCTCATAATCTTTCATCTGGCGGTTAGGTTTTACTTTTGAAAATCCTACTTTAATATCCTTACATGGCGAAATCTCATCAAATACAAATAAAAACTCCCGTATTCGCTGTTGATTACGGTTTGAGCTTGATTTTTTATAGAGATATTCAAGTGTAGTTTTTATGAGTTTGTTTTCTACTCTATCACTCAAAAAGTCTTGATACTCGACAAAAAAACGCTCTTTATGGACTGTGTTATGTTTTATCTGCTGACCTATAAGTAGTTTACCTTTTAGAAATTTTAGGTTTTCTTCTTTTGAGATGTAATCGCTTTTAATTCCTCTTTGGATGAGCTGTGATAGTTCTTCTAAAAACATCGTGATAAATATCTCTAAAAGTGGCATCTTTGAGCTTTTAAGATGTGCCATATTGAAGTTTTTAAAAGGGGATTTTTTGAGAGTTTTGAGCATCTTTATAAGAATATTTTTTGATTCTTCTTCTGTAACTTCTTGAATTTTCGGCAAAATCTCTATCGTTGTGCCATCTTTCGTCTGGATGACACCGACGTAATTTTGGGCTTGAAGGACTTTTCCATACCCTTTTTTTGTAGTGATTTTAAGGTATTGTGCTGTTTCTTCGTTATCTAAAACAAATTTCTCAATCGCGTTAAATGCATCTGCTTTTATGAAGTGCAGTTCATTTTCATATTTGTATTGGAGAAACTCATACTCTTTTAAAATCATCGATCCTGCCACTTAAAAATATCCAAAATATATATTTTGTCGGCTTCTATTTTGTATATGATTGTAAAACCTTGATAGATAAGATCTCTGTATCGCTCATCTTCAAAATAGATTGATTTTCTATATTTTAGAGGAAATTCCAGAAGATCTTTAATCTTGTGATTTAATTCGCTCTCAAATTTTCTCGCCGCTGATTTCTTGTCTTGTGAAATATATTTTAATATACCAAATAACCGTACATTAAACTCTATATCTCTGATAATAATCATCTTTTCATGCCTAGTTGCTCACTAAAAAACCTATCCATCATAAGCTCATACTGCTCTTGTGTATGAAATTCTCCATTTTCGATTCGCTTTTGGGCTTCGCTAACTCGCGTTCTTATTTCCTCTATACTCCGTACTACAACGGTTTGTGGATAGCTGTTTCCATAGTCATTGGTATCTTCTATAATTTCTATTTTATGATCCTTCACAAAACTCTCTATCATAGCTTTAAAATGTGGAAAAAAACTATCATCAATTTTTAGATTCATTGTTTGCATTACTTTCTCCCATAAATTCAGAATAATCAAAACTAGATTTAATAGTATAACTTTTTTTCTCTTCCTCTAAAGCTTCATCATTTTTATAAGTAAAAATAGCATTTTGTATCACTTTGCTTTCTATAAAACCATCTTTACCAAGTACCATCAATATTTTTTCCCAATCATCATAAAAATACTCTTGCAGTAGTGGAATGATTTTATTTCTAAAAATATTGTCTAATTCGGCTTTTTTATCTTTAACTTTCTCATCTTCCAAACCCATAAAATAGGCGTGACCGATAGTGTGATCTCTGTCGTAGAGATATTCAATGCGTTTGTTGATGGTTTCAAGAAGTGATTTGATATTGATTGATTTAGCGTCAAATGATATTACAAAATTCACTAATTCAGGCCTTGGTAGCATCTCAGAAAACTCGAATCTACGTCTAAGTGCTGTATCCATCAAAGCAATACTTCTGTCGGCTGTATTCATCGTGCCGATGATGTAAAGATTTTGAGGAACTCCAAAAAGCTCATTTGAATATGGAAGCCTTACATGTAAAGCTTCATCTGCACCGATACGTTTGCTCGGCTCTATCAAAGTGATAAGTTCTCCAAAGATTTTAGAGATATTGCCACGGTTTATTTCGTCTATGATGAGGATGTAGTTTTTTAAATTTTCCTCTTCTTCAATCTCTTCAATCTCTTCAAACTTGCTCTCTTTAAATTTATTCAACATTGAGAAATAATATGTATCTTTTTGTCTTTGATTGCTTTTGCCAAAAATCTCTTTTGCAAGCTTTCTTGACGAGTCGATCTCCTTATCGCTACTTAAAATTTTTGTCAATTCGTCAAGATCTAATGAAATGATATTATTATTATACTGTGAGTCTGGTGCTGAAATAAATATTGTATTTTCACTCCAATCTATGATTTTAAATTTTCCGCCTCTTGTTTTTTCAAACTCCACGTTAGTTTCCAATGAATCAGATAAAAATTGTGCTATTTTTCGTTTGAATAATCTTTCTTGGCTTAATTGTTGTGATGGTTTTTTACTGTTTTCATAGTTTTCTCTTGCCTTATTGGATAGCTTTTGAAAAACACCACGTCCCAATTTATATTTCACATCATCACTTTGTAAATCTGCCTTAATACCCTCAACAAACTCCTCATATCCATAACTTTGATGAAAAGTTACAAACTCGATTTGTCCTGCTTTTATATAATCATCAAATTTTTGCTTTGCTTCTGTTCTCTTATCGGGATCGGGAATTGTTCCTTCAAGAATTTCTAAAGCCTTATTGATAGTATTGAAAGTTTTTCCTGTACCTGGAGGGCCATAGAGGATTTGATTAAGAGGTTCTTTTATCATGTTATTTTCTCCTTGATCTGATTTATTTTGCTGTTCATTATTTTTTTCTTGTTTATATTGAATATTCAAGTTTTTAAATACATTATTCTTAATAGCATTAGATGTATATACATACGGATGAAGATAATCATCTTCTACTCCATTAGCTAATGCATAAGCAATTTGTCCAACACATTTTGCAGGGTATTTTTTTTCATCGATAACAATTTCAGCAACATTTGTTTTGCCAATTCTACAATTATCGTTTATTTCTAAATTTTTAATTG
>JAVHOA010000038.1:0-18183 GCA_036169815.1 Sulfurimonadaceae bacterium | reverse complement strand
CTGTTTTTCTCAAAAAGTAATCCCGTTTTTCCATCATCAATAATCTCTAAAGGTCCGGCGTTATTTGTACCTATCACACTGATACCACACGCCATCGCTTCTATAAGTACCAACCCGAAAGTCTCTCTATCTGTTGCTAATACAAGACAGTCAAAAATTTGCATCAGCTTTTGCGCTTCTCTTGTAAATCCTGTAAATATAATTGTATCTTCCATATTATTGTTTCTAACATTCTCTTTTAACTCAAGAAGATACTCCTCTTTCATCGCATGTCCAACGATGAGCGCTTGTACATGTAAGCCCTCACCGAGAAGTTTTTTGACCGCATCAATAACAAGATACTGCCCTTTCCCCTGCTCTATACGTCCAACTATCCCAACAGTAAAGGCATCACTAAGCCCATACTGCGAGCGAAGTTTTTGCTTCTGTTCTTCATCAATTATCACAGGAGTATCTGCACCCATATAAAGTACATTTACTTTTGGTCTTACATCTAAAGGCACAAAACGCTCTATTTGCTCTTTTACCTGCTGTGTCACTGCAAGCATCATATCCATATTTTTATAAAGCCAGCGGTGATAAAAATCATCCTTAAAACGTGTCATCGTCATATTTCTGGTTTGTACCAGTTTTGGCTTACATGTAGAGAGTTTTTTTGCGAGTACGGCAAGGGGAATATCTTTCGTCCAGTGCAGATGCACGACTTCTATCCTATTTTCATCGATGATACGCGCTAGTTTTTTTGCAGACAAAAATGAAAAAAGCGTAGAATGGCGCTTTATTTTAAAATACTTATGCAAAGTATCTTTATAATACTGTTCGAGTTTTCCAGCTTCGTTGATAACACTTATCACCTCCGCTTTATCATGTAAAAAGTGAGAGGCTCTGACCATGTAAAGTTCCAAACCACCAAGGTCAGGCGAGAGACAAAGTTCTAAAATTCTTTTATTTTTCATTTTCAGCCATCTCAAGCATCACAACATATTTCATGTAACTGTTGTAGGCAGATGCAAAAGCTACATGCCATTCATGAATCCCACCAAAAAGCCCGCCCTTGAAGACCATTCCCTTCATAAACGCTCCAAATCCATGAACAAAAGGGTCATACCAAGAAGCACGTTTCCCCTCTGCAAAACGCACTTTTGCAAGATTGACGGCAAATCTATCAGCCTTACTGACAAGCACTCCAAAATTTTCAAAAGAATAGTGCAACATATCAATATCGAGTTCTTTGACATTTTTACAAATCACAGCTCCATGCTCGCCTTTGGTGTTATAGCCACATGTTGATTTTTTGTAGAGTCGCACAACGCGATCGGGATACCACTGCTTAATAAACTTTTTGCCGATAAAACTTTTTCTGCGAAAAGAGTACGCATCAAAAGTATCATTTTCAAAATCAAAATTTTCTAAGTATGCAATCGCCTCCTCTTCGAGGCGCTCATCTGCGTCGATACTCAGTATCCATTCATTTGTTGCAAACTGCTCACAAAAAGCCTTTTGCCCACCATCGCCAAGATATTTTTGCTGGATAACCTTTGCGCCTAAGCTCTTCGCTATTTCGCAGGTTTCATCACAGCTAAAAGAATCAACAACTATCACTTCATTGCAAATCTTTTGCACATTCTCTATCACATCTCTAATGTGCTTTTTTTCGTTTAATGTTATAATTGTGGCCGTAATATTTTTTTGCATGCAGACTCATATTTTTTATCCAATTTTATCATAAAGTAGCTAACCGTGTCTCATAAACTTGAACTCAATCCCCTTTATCCCTCATTCAAACCTATTTTACGCAACATAAAGAAGATATTTTCAGAGCACTCAAATACCATCCATCTCGCAAGAAATGA
Organism: Sulfurimonadaceae bacterium; assembly: GCA_036169815.1. Classification (GTDB taxonomy): domain Bacteria; phylum Campylobacterota; class Campylobacteria; order Campylobacterales; family Sulfurimonadaceae; genus Hydrocurvibacter. The sequence goes on along the minus strand of JAVHOA010000038.1, from coordinate 16,330 downwards.
ACTCAAAAATATTTCTATTGAAGGGATTGCCACCGTTGTAAAAGCGTTTCGTATTCCAAACTTTTTAAACCAATTTGTATATGCTCACTTAAGACACTCCAAAGCTTACAAAGCGTTTCACAATGCGCAAAAACTCCATGCCTTACATGTAAACACCCCAGAAGCGATCGGCTATATAGAGTTTTTTCGTTTTGGACTTTTAAAAAAGAGTTTTTTTATCTCCAAACACTTTGAGTATGACTTTACCATCGCGCATATCAGAGATGATCAACCAATATATAAAGAGCAAGTTTTGCAAGATTTTGCAAGATTTACTTACGACATCCATCAAAAAGGGGTTTGGCATGTGGACTACTCAGGCGGCAATATCCTTATTAAAAAAGGAAAGGATGGCTATGAGTTTTCCCTCGTAGATATCAACCGTATGAAATTCCGCTCCATCAATGGCTACGAAGGGCTTGAAAATTTCAATAAACTCTGGTTTTGTGAAGAAGATTTGACTACCATCGCAAAAACTTACGCCCATCTTGGAGGCCTTGATCAGAAAAAAGCGATTGAAAATATCTTATTGCATGATAGAAGGTTGAAATATAAAGTTGAATTTAAAAAGAAAATTAAACAAAATCTCTTGGCCAAATAGCTTATGAAAACTTTTCATTTGTATCTTTTGCTTGCTCTTATTTTTGCCTTGAGCGTTGTCATTAGAGTGCTTCCAGCAGGATTTCATCCTGACAGTCTTGTATATATGAGTATGGCAAGAAATTTGGCAGATGGACAGTTTGATTTTTGGAATCTACATTTTACAGATCTCAACTTCAATCATTTTTATGAACATCCGCCACTTGGCATCTATCTCATGTCGCTCTTTTTTCATCTATTTGGGGATACCATGTATATTGATAAGTGTTTTGGCTCTTTTTTTGGGGTATTAATCATTTTAGAGATAATACTTATCTATAAGCTCATTGACAAAAGCGGTTCGAGAAATGCTTTTCTGCTCGCTTGTTTTTATTTTTTAATTTTTCCGATTGTTCCCTATACTCTTGAAAACAATCTTCTCGAGATTCCTGCAAGCTTTTTTATTTTGATGTCGATTTATATTTATTTACGAACAGTTATTTACAATAAAAGCGCTTTTATTTACCCGTTTCTTTTTGCTTTAACGCTTCTTGGCGCATTTCTCATCAAAGGCCCAGTGACACTCTTTCCTTTGGCTCTTCCATTCTTTTACTTTATACTTTTTTTTAAGGAATACTCCTTTGCTAGTCTGCTTAAATTTTATCTATTTACAGTGCTCTCTCTTGTGGTTTTTGCAGGCCTACTTTATAGCTATCCACCATCAAATAACTTTTTTTCAATCTATTTTCACAATCAGATTCTTTCATCACTCAATGGTTCACGCGGAGGTCATGATCATTTCAAACTCACGCAACAGATATCTTTAGACTTCCTAGGATTCTTTTTCCTATCATTATTTGCTTCATTCCTACAATATAAAAAAGCGCTCAAGCTCTCGTTTTCTAAGATGTTTTGGCTTTTTATCTTTGTTGGTCTTAGTGCCAGTTTGCCTTTGGAAGTAAGCCCTAGACAATCAGATTATTATCTGTTTCCATCCTATCCATTTTTTGCGATTGCACTCTCTTTAGTTTTTGCTCAACCCATAACTGCCCTCGTAAAACGGCTTGGTTCTCATAAACTCATCATCTCATTCAATGTTGTTTTGCTTTTAATATTGCTTGTCACTTCATGGTATAAACTGCATGATTATCGCCGCCATAAAAATTTTCAAAAAGACTTCATAGAAGCTGGCATACAAATACAAAAAAACTCAAAAATTGCTATATGTGTAACGAATGATGAAGATAGGCATGAGTTTTTTGCCAATACAGAACTTTCGGGAAATTTGGAGCGCTATTATAAAGCTGATTTTACGGATAACAATGCCACTGCATCATATTTCTTGACGACAATTGCATCAGCTTCTACATGTAAAGTAAATCCTAAAATCTATAAGTATAGAGGGCCAGCCAAACCGACAAGCTACTTGCTTTATGAGAAAATCGATAAGCCTCTTAGATAGCTTTTCACATCCGCAAACATCTCGGCTCTTTTTCTCTCATCTTGGGGGATCATATAGTGCTTTTGCATGCCCTCATCACTCACACTTTTCCACCTCTTAGCGCTTGCGAACAAACTATCGGCGAAAAAGGTCATGGTTGGTGTTCCCACAAGTGCGGCTAGATGGTAAGTGCCTGTGGATGTGGAGATGAAGAGTTTAAAATTTGAGAGGAGTTTGGCAAAGTTTACGAGTCCATCTTTTGAAATATAAAAGATAACATCCTCGTTTTGTAAGGCATTTTTACACGTTTCAAAAAGATTTTCCTCATCAGGCCCAAAGGTCATCACGAGTTGATAATGGTTTACTTGCGAAGTGCCCTTTGGGTGTAAGGCATTTTTCACCAACTCGATATACTCATCAGTCGTCCAATTAGCGTCACTTGAACCGCCAAATCCGGGGTGAAATGCGATTACTTCTTTGGTAATATTGTGCTCTTTACAAAAAATTTCATACACCGCTTTGGCATCTTCAAAGCGCAAAAGTGGTTTTTCAAACTGCTCCTCCATGCTTGGAAATAAGACCTTTGCGAGTGCTATGTTGTACTCAAACTCCGCCATTTTTACTTCGCTTCGTCGCTGTTTGACTCGATGAGTATAAAAGACTTGAGCTATTTTTGTCGCAGGTGCTATACGTTTTTTGATACCTGCTAAAAACTGAGCAAGTGCCACACGAGTATTTGAAAAAAGAGTGATTGAGACATCTACATGCAAGGCTTTAAGTTTGTGCGCAAACTCAAAAACAGAGCTTTTGCCATCATCAACAATCACCTCATCAATAAAATCACACGCCTTTGCCAAAGATTCGTTCAAAGGCGCGACACAAACGATGATATGGTTTTGCTCATTGTGCTGTTTTAAGAGCTTACATGTAGGCAATGCCGTGATAAAATCACCGAGTTTATCGGCACGAACAACAAGAATATTCAATCTTTTCTCACTCTCATGTAGGATGCAAATCGTGGCTTGCCGCTTTTGGTAAATCCAAAATATTTAAAAGTCACAATACTTCCAAGTGAAGGAGGATTTTTTCTGCTCTCTTGAGAAAAACCCCCTCCAACAAAAAGATGTTTCCCATCTTCAAGCTCCACTTCCAAACTTCCCATCAAGCCACTATTTTTCCCCACACCTTTTTTATAACCGACAACTTTGCCCTCCATGTCTTGAGAGAGTTTGACCTTTAAAACAGAGTCGCTTCTGCCATCAAAATACTCTCTCTTCGCATCTTTTATCACCACACCCTCGCCTCTTTTTTTCACCACTTCACGCAAAAATGTTTTGAGTTCTTTTGGACTATGGCAGATTTTTTGCTCCACAACCCTTACATGTAAGCAGTTTTTTGGATTCAAAAGACGACAAACATCGATGTAATCTTGCACCCTTTGGAGTCGCTGCGTGAAATTTCCCTCAGCAAAAGGCAGTTCAAAAATATTGTAAGTTATCGCGCTCCATTTTTCGCTTGGCTTATCATCCATCACGATAGACTGGATGTTTTCAAAATCCCCGCGAGTCGTCCAAAGCTCGCCATCAAGGGCGAAAGGAGGGAGTTCTTGTGTGAACCACTTTGGAGCGTTTATAGGTTTGTTTTGACGAGAGAGGAGTTGTTTGCCATCCCAATAAGCGCGGATGCCATCGAGTTTTTCAGACATCATCCAGCCTGAAATGTTTTGGTCTTTGTAGATATTTGGTTTTTGCAGAGTGAATGCGCTTGCATGCAAAGTGCCCAGTGGGTATAAGACTAAAAAGCATAAAACTACAAAAACTTTGAACATTTTACTTCACACCAATCTGAAAATACTCAAACCCCAATGTTTGCATTTTTGCTTTGTCAAACTGGTTGCGTCCATCAAAGAAAATCGGGTTTTTAAGCAGTTTTTTCATCTCATCAAAGTCAGGGCTTCGAAACTCTTGCCACTCTGTCACAAGTATAATGGCATCTGCGCCTTTGAGTGCGTCATATTTGCTCTCAACATAGCTGACATTTGCATTGCCTTTGAGGTAGTGTTGTTCTGCTTCGTGGCGTGCTTTTGGATCGTACGCTACAATCTTTGCACCCTTACATGTAAGCTCATTGATAATGGTGATTGCGCTGGCTTCTCGCATATCATCCGTTTCTGGTTTGAAGCTCAGTCCCCACACTGCAAAAGTTTTGTCACTTAAATCCTCGCCAAATCTGCTAATCACTTTGTTTGAAATCACATATTTTTGCGCATCATTTACCGCTTCAACTGCATCCAAAATACGAGGCGTATAACCAAAATCTTTAGCAGTTTTGGCAAGTGCTTGCACATCTTTTGGAAAACAGCTTCCGCCATAGCCACAGCCTGGGTAGATAAAACTGTATCCAATGCGACCATCGCTTCCGATGCCGTTGCGCACTTTGTTGATGTCTGCTCCCACGCGCTCACAGATTTGGCTCATCTCATTCATAAAGGAGATTTTTGTCGCAAGCATCGCATTTGCCGCGTATTTTGTCATCTCAGCAGATTTGATATCCATCGTAATAAAACGGTCATGATGCTTCATAAAAGGTGCGTACAAATCACGCATGATTTCTAAAGATTTTTCACTCTCTGCGCCGATAACTACGCGGTCAGGATGCATAAAATCTTTAATCGCCGCACCCTCTTTTAAAAACTCAGGATTACTCACAACATCAAATTTTATATCCACGCCGCGCGCATCAAGCTCGGCTTGGATAGCCGCTTTGACTTTCTCAGCCGTTCCAACAGGAACCGTCGATTTATCAACAACAACAATATAATCATTGATGCTTTGCCCAATCTTTTTTGCCACTGCCAAAACATATTGCAAATCTGCACTTCCATCTTCGCCCATCGGTGTTCCAACAGCGATAAATGCTATCAAAGAGGAGCGAATCGTCTCACTTGCATCGGTTGTAAATTTCAAAGTACCCATTTTATAGTTCTCTAAGGTCATCTCTTCTAAACCGGGTTCATAGATTGGGATAATTCCCTGCTCAAGTTTTGCAATCTTTGCCGCATCGATGTCCACGCAAGTCACTTTATTTCCCATCTGCGCGAAACAAACACCGCTAACAAGCCCGACATATCCCGTGCCAATCACTGCTATTTTCATAAAAAGTCCTCAATTTCAATTGAACTTATTTTAACCAACTCAAGATATAATCTCACTTATATGTAAAGCTAAAAATGGACAACTAACGTGAAACTACCCTTTATCTGGGACAACTACTCAGACCAACCCGCCCAACTCAAAGATAAAAAATTTAAAAAAATGATGCGTCGCAGAGAGCTCATTTCGAGTATAAAAACTTTTTTGGTTGCTCTTTTTGTATTGCCTCTTTCTTTGCTTTTTGTTCCCTTTTCTCGCAAAAAAGCTATCAATAGCAACACTTTTTTTGGAATGGGAGTTGATTTTGAGCGTGAACCCTCACGCACTCCAGAACTTTTAGCCGAGCTTGGCGTAGAGCATATTTTAATCCGTTGCAAGCTTTGGGAGATACAAAAACTCGATGAGTTGGAGAATTTTATGCTTACATGTAAGCACTCTGGAGTCAAACAAATCACACTCAATATCCTGCAAGATCGTGAGCATATTGAGGATTTGGCGCTTTTACAAACAGATCTTCGGCGAATATTTTCTACCTTACATGCAAGCCGTTTTCAAATTGGCTCGACAATCAACCGCGCCAAATGGGGATTTTTTAGTGTTGATGAGTACAACCGTTTTTATCAAGTTGCGTATGATTTAAAGCAAAGTGAGTTCCCGCACATCGAGCTTCTTGGCAGTGGAGTCATCGATTTTGAGTACCACTTTAGCGCGCACACACTTTTTAATTTACAGCGCTCTATGTATGATGGAATCGCTTCGCTTTTATATGTCGATAGGCGTGGAGCCCCCGAAAATAAGCAGATGGGATTTAATCTCTCCTCTAAAATCGCACTCCTTTTTAGCATGATTACGCTCTCTTTAAAGAGTAAAAACCACCTTTACATCACCGAGACAAATTGGCCCATAAAAAACACTGCGCCCTTTGCGCCAACAAGCGAGTTTGAGTGTGTGGATGAAGAGAGTTACGCCAATTTTTTAGTGCGTTATTATCTTTTAGCTTTTGCTTCTCAAAGAGTCGATGCTGTGCTTTGGCATCAGCTCATCGCTGCTGGATACGGGCTGATTGACAACCGTGAAGGGCTTAGAAAACGAAGCGCGTTTTATGCTTTTAAGACACTCATCTCCTTTTTGAAAGGTTCACAGTTTGTACGTCTTGATAGCAAAAATGGGCACTATATCCTCCATTGTCGCAAAGCGCATAGCTCCCTGCAAGTCCATTGGTCACTTCACAAAACAAGTATTCAAAATGAGGATACTTTTAGAGCGTACTCGCGTGATGGAGAACCTATCCAAGATGATGAGATAACTGTTTTTGGCTCGCCGATTTATTTACAAACCGATGATGGGTTATAATTTCACCATGAATAAAAAAATAATCCATGTACCTCTCTTTATTTGGCTTGCTTTTGCGCTTAGTTCCGCTCTTTTTGTAGTTTTTCCACAGATTGACATCTTTGTCAGCTCGCTTGTTTACTCTAAAGAAATTGGATTTATCGCAAATGGAACTTGGTATGAATCTATCCTTTATAACTCCATACAGCCCGTCGTGGCACTTGCTATCATTGCGCCTCTTTTTATTTGGTTTTACAACATCGCAACAAAAAAAGATCTCTTACATGTAAATAAAAAAGTAGTGCTTTATCTGCTGCTGGTTCTAGCCATCGCTCCAGGAATTATTGTCAATGATATTTTAAAAGATCATTGGGGGCGCGCTCGCCCAGCTCAAACCACAATTTTTGGTGGGCATAAAGAGTTTACTCCCGCTTTTGTGTTGAGCGATCAAGGCGGATACTCTTTTAGCTGTGGTCATGGAGCAGGTGCGTTTTTCCTCATTGCCCTTGCTTTGCTTGCACAGAAGAGAAAGCGTTTATGGATGAGTTTAGCACTTGGCTATGGCGTGGCTATCAGCTTTATTCGCATTGCCGCTGGAGGGCATTTTTTGAGCGATACTGTTGTCTCTTTTTTCATCGTCACTATCACGTCACTCATCTTTCATGGTCTATTTTTTCAAGGAAAGACCCATGCAGTTTCGTAACCAATTCACACAAACGCTTCCGCTTATTTTTATCGTTTTTTTTTCTTTCCTTGACAACGGAAGAAATAAATGAAAATTCTTATCATCCTTCCAAACTGGCTTGGCGATGCTTTGATGGCAACGCCTGCCATTGAACTTTTGAGTGTCAGCTATACGGATGCAAAATTTACTTTTGTTGGAAGCCAAGTGTGTATCGAAGCGCTCAAATACCACCCAAAATGTGAAAATACCTTTATCGATACAACAAAAAAGGGTGGGAGCAGACTGCTCAACACCTATAAATTTGCAAAAAAATTGGGAAGTTTTGATCTGGCGGTGAGTTTTCGCAACCAACTCCACGCTTCCCTTCTTTTGCGCTGGAGCGACACTGTTATCTGCTGCGCCCGCGCCTCTTGGCATTCACAGTTTCTGCTCTCTCACGCGATACGTGTCTCCACAAAACAGCATCTTGCTCTACAATATCTTCAAATCGCAGCGGCAAATCTAGAAGATAAACCAACAGACGCTGTGCCACTCGAACTCTACATCCCAAAAAAAGAGTTTCAAAAGCCTACCTTAGGAATTAACGCAGGTGCAACCTATGGAAGTGCCAAACGATGGTACCCTGAGCGTTTTGCGGAGGTTGCGGCATATTTTAGCGATAGATACGACATCATTATTTTCGGTGGACCCAATGAAGTGGAGATGGCAGAAGCTATAGAAACAGGCCTTCAAGCCTTACATGTAAGCAATTATAAAAATCTCGCAGGAAAAACAACGATTCAAGAACTCTGCGCCACTATCGGTGGATGTTCACTTTTCATCACCAACGACAGTGGACCCATGCATGTAGCAGCAGCGTACCAAGTCCCAACCGTCGCCATCTTTGGACCAACAAGATATAAAGAGACTTCCCCATGGAAAAACAAAAAAAGTCTCATCGTACGTCACGAAATGGAATGCTCACCCTGTATGAAGCGAGAGTGTCCGCTCAAACATCATAACTGTATGAAAGAGATAACGGCAAGTGAAGTGATAGAAGCGGTAAAAACATTGCTGTAATCTCTTTTATAAAAGTTCTCTTATACTTTTTTCTGCAGAAGAGTTTTAAGGAAAAAAGCATTAGAAAATATGCTTACATGTAAGCACTTTTACAGATACACTACCTCATCCGCCTTAACAATATGCACTTTTTTCTCCAAAGCATTTTCCAAAACACTCCGCAAAATTGTTTGTTTATCCTCTTCACCGTGGATTAAAAAGATGGTTTTTACATCATCGATTTTTGCTATCCATGAAAGAAGTCCACTTTGATCAATATGCGCGGAAAAACCGTTGATGGTGTGAATATTGGCTTTGATAAGGATATCTTCACCATAAATCTTGACCCATCTCGCTCCATCGACGATGTGTCGCCCCAGCGTTCCTACTCCTTGATAACCTACAAAAATAATAGAGTTTTTGGGATTCCAAAGCCTGTGCTTGAAGTGATGCAGGATTCTCCCACCTGTGCACATGCCACTTCCAGCGATAATGATAGCACGGCGTTCTATGTCATTGATAGCGATTGAGGACTCTGCATCTGCGGTGTAATTTAAGAGTGGGAAATCAAATATACTCCCATTTTCCTCTTGGTTTTTTTGACATTTTTCGCTCAATTGTTCAAGATATTTTTTATACACATCGGTTGCTTTTTGCGCCATCGGAGAGTCCACAAATATCTTGCACTCTGGAAGCTCTTTTTTATCATACATCTCACGAAGCAAGCAAAGAATCTCCTGTGTGCGCTCTACTGCAAAGGATGGAATCACCACATTCCCCCAGTTATGCAAAGTGTCAATAATCACCTTTTTAAACTCCACAATACTCGCATCGATATCTTTATGATCCCTATCGCCATACGTGGATTCAACATACAAAAAATCGGCTTTTTTGCACTGCTGTAAGTTTGGTAAAACCATCGCATTATCATTGCCAATATCACCAGAAAAAACAATGATATACTCTACGCCATGCTCCATATAAGCTATCTCAATAAATGCCGAACCCAAGATATGCCCTGCATCTCTGTACGTCACCCGCACGCCCTCGCAAAGCGCTATCTCTTTATCGTACTCCACATAGCGCCAAGGCAGAGCAAAAACATGGCGCACATCCTCTTGCCGATAAATAGGCTCCAAGATGGTGTCCTCTTTTCCCTTGCGCATCGCCTTTTTGATGTGTGTTTCATAATCTTGTAACATAAGTTTTGCGCTATCAAGCAAAATCACTTCAGCCAGATCGCGCGTGGGCATAGTGGCGACGATATTGCGCTCAAACCCCTCTTTGATAAGTTTTGGAGTGCGTCCTACATGGTCGAGATGCGCATGCGTGAGTAAAAGATAATCCACATTCCGCGGATCAAACCCAAAACTCTCTCGATTTTTCTCCTCCTCGCGCCCTTGAAACATCCCACAATCTATGAGGATATTTGGTCCATTTTCTATGCTTAAAAGATGGCACGAGCCTGTCACGACTCCCGCTGCTCCATGAGATGTTACTGTTGCCATTCCTACTCCTCGTTTTTAAAATATTCACTCTCTATCTTTGCAATATTTTCTATAGTTTTTAAAACACTATCTGGATTTAGACTGATGGAGTCGATGCCAAGTCGCACTAAAAACTCTGCCATCTCCGGATAGTCCGAAGGCGCTTGCCCACAAATACCGCTATGGCGGCCATTTCTTGTGGCTCCCTCTACCGCCATAGCAATCATCTTTTTGACACCCTCATCTTGTTCGTCATAATCAAACGCCACCATCTCAGAATCTCTATCGACGCCAAGAGTGAGCTGGGTGAGATCATTGCTCCCGATGCTAAAACCATCAAATATTTCGCTAAATGCGTCGATGAGAATGACATTGTTTGGAATTTCACACATCACATACACTTCTAAACCATTTTTGCCACGTTCTAAACCATACTTTGCCATGGTTGTAAGCACATCTTTGCCCTCTTGGACACGTCTGCAAAATGGAATCATCACAATGACATTGCTAAAACCCATCTCTTCACGCACACGCTTAATGGCCGCACATTCAAGGGCAAACCCCTCTTCGTAAAACGGATGATTATAACGCGCCGCACCGCGAAACCCTATCATCGGATTAGCATCAAGAGGCTCAAAAAATTTTCCACCCAGAAGCTGTGCATACTCATTTGTTTTAAAGTCACTCATACGCACAACGCAAGGGCGAGGATAGACAGATGCCGCAAGAGTCGCAACACCCTCGCTTAAAAGGCGGATAAAATATGTTTCATACACTTCACCATTCACAAGGGTGTCCACTGTTTTTCGAGTCGTTTCATCGAGTTTTTCGGGATGTACTAATGCCATGGGATGTACTTTGATGTACTCATTGATAATAAACTCCATCCGCGCGAGTCCAATGCCATCGACTGGGAGTGAAGCGAGTGAAAAAGCCAAATCGGGGTTGCCTAGATTCATCATAATCTTTGTTTTTGTTTTTGGCAGGTTTGAAAGATCAGTTTTTTCTATGCTGTACTCTAAAATCCCCTCATACACAAGGCCATTTTCACCCTCAGCACAGCTCACTGTAACCGCGTCGCCATCTTGCAAAAGTGTAGTCGCTCCCGATGCGCCCACAACAGCGGCAATCCCAAGCTCACGGGAAATAATAGCTGCATGACAAGTACGCCCGCCTTTGTTTGTGATGATTGCAGAGGCAATCTTCATCACTGGTTCCCAGTCGGGTGTTGTGGTATCGGCAACTAAAACATCGCCTGCTTTAAACTCATGAAGTTTGCGCACGTCATCAATTTTTCTCACTACTCCAGAGGCGATTTTTCTTCCGACTGCACGCCCTTGCAAAAGAATTTTTGAGCTTTTTTGTAAGTGATACTGTTCATGAAATAGTTTCTCATTGCGAGATTCCACCGTTTCAGGGCGGGCTTGCACAATATAAAGTAAACCATCCAAACCATCTTTTGCCCATTCAATATCCATGGGTTTAGGATGTCCTGCTTTTTTTGAGTAGTATTCCTCAATGCGTATCGCATATTCGCCAAGCGCTATCACATCGGCATCACTGATACAAAACTCGTGGCGTTTCTTTTCCTCAACGGAGATATTTTTTGTATATTCGACTGCCATATTGCTTTTGAAAATTGCATCATGAAACACCATTTTGATCTCTTTTTTGCCAAGGGATCTTTTTAAAACAGCTTTGTATCCAGCCTTACATGTAGGCTTATGCAGGTAAAAACTATCAGGATCAACGCTTCCTTGCACCACATTTTCACCGAGTCCATACGCAGCGTTGATAAATACAACATCCCCAAATCCACTCTCTGTATCGATGCTAAACATCACGCCACTTGCGGCTTTATCGCTTCGGACCATCTTCATCACACAAACACTTAAAAGCACTTTTAGGTATTCATATCCATTATCATATTTATAGTGCAGTGAGCGGTCTGTAAAGTTTGAAGCCAGTGCTCTCATAAAAGCATCCAAAAGTGCTTCTTGGCCATGAATGTTGAGATAGCTTTCATTTTGTCCTGCAAAAGAGGCTTCAGGCGAATCCTCGGCGGTTGCAGATGAGCGCACGGCAAGTGTAACATCCTCGCCATACTCTTTTTGTAACTCCCTATACGCCGCTAGTATCTCATCTCGTAAATCCTCTGGAAGCGTGCAGTTATAAACGATTTCTCGACATTGCTGTCCACGTTTTTGCAGCTCTTGCACATCATCTGGATTAAGATCCAAAAGGCTACCATGCAGGGCTTTATTGGCATTATTAAACTCCAAAATATAACTATATGCCTCTGTCGTGATGGCAAAGCCGTTTGGAATGCGCACACCTTGCGCGCTAAGATTTTGAAACATCTCCCCAAGTGAAGCATTTTTCCCGCCGACCTCTGCAACATCTCCAAGCCCAATTTCACGAAAAAATTTAATATATTTCCAACCCATTCTTCTTATCCTTGAGCGTGATTAAAAAGAGGAATATTGCGCTTTTCGTACCACGTCATAATATATTCCCATGCTTCATCGGCATTGTCCACAATCGTAAAAATCTCAAGATCGTTATGAGAAATCACGCCCTCTTCACGTAAGAAATCAAAGTTTATCGCTCTGTTCCAGTAATATTTTGAAACCAGTACAATAGGAATTTCCTCACTCTTTTTCGTCTGCACAAGTGTCAAAATCTCAAAAAATTCATCAAAAGTTCCAAACCCTCCAGGATAGACAACAAGCGCTTTTGCACGGTTGAGAAAATGCATCTTTCGCACTGCAAAATAGTGAAACAAAAAGCAGAGTTCAGGAGAGATATAGGGGTTTGGGAACTGCTCATGTGGGAGATTGATATTGAGCCCTATGGATTTTGCACCGACATCATACGCACCTCTATTTGCCGCTTCCATGATGCCAGGCCCTCCGCCTGTAATGATGGTCACTCGGCAGTCATCAACCCCTTTGCCGGATTGTCCTACAAGGGAGCCAAATTTTCTTGCATCATCATAATAAACACTCTTTTCAAGCATTCTTTGTGCTGTTTGCAGCTTAGAGCGCGTCACTTGACACATCGGATCTTTTTCTAACTCGTTTTCAATCTCTTGCACTTTTTTCTTCGCTGTTTTATACTCACTAATTCTCGCACTTCCAAAAACTGCGATTGTATGCTCTATGCCTTGGTGATTCATAGAGAGTTCGGCTTTGAGATAATCAAGTTCAAGCCGAATACCACGCGCTTCATAAGACTCCATAAACTCTTCATCCATCGAAGCGATTTTGTAGCCTTTACTCTGCTTAAGGATTTCAACCAAAGCGGCTGCTTTTGGATCTTCTAATGGTGATTTGGGGTGTTGCCAAGGAAGGGTGTTATGGTTGTTTTTCTCTTTGCGTTTCACAATGAGGCTCCTCAAAAATTGGACATTGAAAGATTATACAACGAATAGATAAAAAAATGAAAAGGGGAGTGGAAACTGCCAAGGATGGCAGTTTTGTAGAGAGATTAAAATTGGAATTTAAAGCCTGCGTATGCGGAGCGATTGTAGTTAGCATCGTGCGTAACACCTGAAACATCATAATTTGTATCGATATTTCTATAGCCAAGCGTTACTCGCCCGTTTGGAATCACTTCAATATCAAGATTGATACGGTATTCCATAAAACTTTTTGCATCATTCATAGATAAAACTTCAGGTGCATAGTAGAGTTTTCCGCCAAGATAAAGAGGAACTGGGGTTGCAACTGGAAGTTTGTACCCAAGCTCTAAACCTAAAGGAATAGATGTAAAATCAAGCGTTTTATTGCCAAAATCTGCTTGTGTATGGTTGGCTTTTACGCCCAAACCAATAGTTACATCACTGCCTGAGATTGGTTTTTGCATCAAAAAACTACCTTCATAGTAGGCATTATTATTGCTTACAAAGTCACTATGACTCTCATTGCCTTTGAGGTATCTTGCACCTAGAAATACTGTGTTTGGCTCAATAGTATTGACAAATTGCCCCATATCAAGTGCGCCGCCAAACTCTAAATCTTTGTCATTGATATTGATATCCACACCATGCATTGCAAATGCACTTACTGTAATGACGCTGATAAGTCCTAATTTTTTTAACATAATTTTCCTTGTATTTTTTGGATTGTTGTTGTCGTACTTTTGCCATCGACAAAATCAACGAGTCGCACCTCTCTAGCAAATTTGGTTCCAACAACCTCTTTGCCCTCATAATCTCCACCTTTTACCAAGACATCAGGAGAGAGCATTTTGATAAGTTCATAAGGCGTATCTTGCGTAAAAGGCACCACATAATCCACCGCTTCAAGCGCCGCTAAAATATACGCGCGATCTTCGAGTGGGTTTACGGGACGCGTCGGACCCTTTAAACGGCTGACTGATTCATCCGAGTTGAGCCCGACAATAAGAATATCTCCAAAACTTTTTGCGATTTGCAGATACTTCACATGCCCTACATGTAAGATGTCAAAACAGCCGTTTGTAAAAACAATTTTTTTACCATTGTTTTTGCATCGAGAGATGATTTTATCAATCTCTTCAAAATTTTTTATATGTGCATCTGAACTGCTTTTATGCAGCGAGGCCTCATACTCTTCAATCTCATCAAGGGTAACCGTCGCCGAACCGATTTTACCAACGACCACACCTGCGGCAAGATTTGCAAATTTACAACTCTCTTCGATACTCTGCTTTGCACTAAGTGAATATGCAATGGAAGCGATAACCGTATCTCCTGCACCTGTAACATCGTACACTTCTTTGGCAACAGTTGGAAATTGTTTCACTTGCTCATCAAAAATCGCAATTCCATCTTCACTCAAAGTAATCATTGAAATTGCAAGTTCGCACTCATTTTTGAGTTTTAAAAGCGCAGCTTCAAGCGCTTCATCGCTGTTGATTTCAATTTTTGTTGCAAGCGCTGCCTCTTTTTTGTTTGGTGTGAGGAGAGTGGCACCTTTGTATTTTGAGTAGTCACTTCCTTTTGGATCGACAAGCACCATTTTGTGCATCGCTTTGGCTTGCGCAATAACACCTTGGCACAAAGAAGGGGTCAAAACACCTTTGCCATAGTCTGAGAGGATAATGGCATCATAGTGAAAAAGCGTTTTTTCCAAAGAGTTTAAAATCTTTGTAACAGAATCCTCGCTAATTGCGTCCTTACTCTCTTTGTCATAACGCAACACTTGTTGCGATACAGCTATAACACGACTCTTCTTACTTGTTTTACGTCCGTTTTGCGTGATGAGTCCATCCGTTTTTACACCAATACTCTCAAGCATGAATGCGAGCTCTTTTCCATTCTCATCATCGCCACTCACGCCACTAACACTTACGTTAGCGCCAAGAGTAACAAGGTTATTGATGACATTTCCAGCGCCACCTAAAACGGTCGTCTCTTTTTCAATATCTACAACCTGAACTGGCGCTTCAGGAGAGATACGATCACAACTTCCCCACAAATAGTGATCAAGCATCAAATCGCCTATCACTAAAATATTTGGTTTTGCAGTTTTGAGATGTTCCATTATTTTTTCACTTCTACTTCATAGAGACGCTCAATCTCGGCAATGTAAGCGGCAATGCCATCTTCCATTTCATATCTTGGCACATATCCAAGTCCCTCTTTGGACTCTAAAATATCGGCTTCCGTATGAAATTGGTATCTTCCAATAAATGGATTGGGGATATATTCACACTCCAAAGCTGTGCCAAGATTGCGTTGCAAAATATCTACGATATCTTGAAAACTTCTAGCTTTTCCTGTTCCTACATTATAAATGCCACTTTTTTTAGGAGCCATCGCCTTAACATTTGCTTGGATAATATCTTCAATAAAGATGAAATCGCGTAAAATCTTATCGCTTCCTTCAAAAAGACGAGGATTTTTTCCAGCTAATATCTGATGTCCAAACTGCAACACCATCGAGGCCGTCGTATTTTTAAAATATTCGCGTGGGCCATAGACATTAAAATAGCGAAGTCCAACAATGGAGATTTTTGCTGTTTTCATATAGGTACGGCTGAGATAATCCATACTCAATTTTGAAAATCCATACACATTTTGAGGCGCTTCTCGTCCTACTTTTTGAGGCGAAGGCGCATCGCCATACGTTGCTGCTGATGAGGCATAAATCATATTTGCATTGTGCGCAATAGCGAGATCAAGAAGCTCTTTGTAGGCGTTGAGATTGGTTTTTATCATCAAATCCTGCTCTAAGGCTGTTGTATCTGAAATAGCCGCTTCATGAAAAATATAATCAAATTTATAGTTAGTTTGAAGCGTTTGCAAGAGTGCTTTATCGTTAATATCTCCGCTGATAATTTCACCTTGAAATCCGATGAGATTTTTAAAGTGTCCAAAGCTTTTTAAGTTGCCATTTGAGAGCGTTTCTCCACTTCTAAAAGCATCCAAAACAACGACTTTCGCCGCTGGATGATTCTCTTGAAAATAAAAAGCGAGATTTGAGCCTATAAAACCAGCTCCACCGGTTATTAAAATTGTTTTATTCGTTAATTCATCGTCAATGTATCGCATCTACACACTCTTTCTCTTTTTAATTTATTATCTAATCAT
>JAVHOA010000037.1:0-18353 GCA_036169815.1 Sulfurimonadaceae bacterium | reverse complement strand
CCGTATTTTAGTTTTTTCAGCGCTTCTTCGACATTATCTTGACGCATCAAAGACTCGCCTACCAAAAACGCATCTACACCCGCTTTTGCCAAATCTTCAAGCTGTCCATGTTCGTAGATGCCACTTTCAGCGACGATGATTTTTCCATTTGGAATAAGCGGAATGAGCTCATAACAAAGGTTCATATTCATCTCAAAAGTTTGCAGATTTCTGTGGTTAATTCCAATGATATCAGCACCTGCATAGATTGCTTTTGTCAAATCGCTTTTATCATGCACCTCAACGAGCGCTTCCATCCCAAGGTGACGTGTGTATGCTAAAAGATCTTTTAATTCAGCTTTAGAAAGGGCCGCGGCGATAAGCAAAATAAAATCCGCTCCATAAACCATCCCCTCTAAAACCTGATATTTTGAGACAATAAAATCTTTTCGAAGCAATGGAATACTCACATAACGGCGAATCCCTGCAAGATACTCCAAATCCCCTTGAAAAAAGTGCGGTTCTGTTAAAACAGAGATTGCGTTTGCTCCGCCTCTTTCATAGCCTTGCGCAATTGCAAGAGGATCGAAATCTTCACGGATTACACCTCTTGAGGGACTCGCTTTTTTTACTTCTGAAATAATGCGATAAGGCTCTTCTGGCGTTGAGCGCAAATAAGCAAATACATCACGCGGAGCTCTTGCGTTAAACGCCAAAGAACGCCCAAGCCAATCAAGACTAAATTTTTTCTCTCTTTGAACTAAATCCTCTTTTGTTTTTTTAAGAATCTCATCTAAAATCATTTTCGTTTCTCCTTTTTGCACTGATGAATCGCTTTAACATGCTCTTTAATCTCCGGCTCATCCAAGCCGATTTTTTCTACAACTTGATCCATAATTATTTTGGCTTCCTTGCATTTATGCAGTTTGTAATAGCCCCACGCCAAAGAATCCAGATAAAAAGGGGAATCTTTCTCTAGCTTCAAGGCTTCTTTCACATAAGCAATTCCCTTTTCAAGCTCAATATTATGCTCAATCATCAAATAGCCAAGATAATTAAAGTAGGTCGCTTTAGGCTCGGCATCGAGGGCATCTTTTAACTGCGTCAAAACAGTTTGCAAACTCTTTGCATCTATTTTTTTTCCTAAACTTTCATATTTATAAATGGCACTTTGCGCAAGATACTCGGGAGCAAAATGTGCATCATAGATTTTTTTCGCCAAAACTGAGGCTTTATCAAAAAACTTTGCTTCCACATAAAGCTGCAGCAGCAATTCATCATTGACCCGATACTCTTCTAAAAAAAACATCAGTTTTGAGTAATTTTTTTGGTATCCATAGAGTTTAATGATATTTTGAGCAATCTCATCACTTGGTTCTATCGCATACAAACGCACATAAGTAGCCACCATCGCATCAATATCGTTTTCATTTCCATACACTGCAGCAAGCTTCATGCAAATCAGCTTTGAACAGCCATAATTTTTAATATGCTGTTCCATCATGTCGATCGCTTCTTGTTTTTTGTGAAGATTTGCATAAAGAATTGTTGTGATTTTATCTAAGATTGCTTCATCGTACTGACGAGTGTACGCCTTTTTTAAATACTCTAGCGCCTCTAAAGTTTGATTTTCTTTGAGATAAATATCGCTCAACAAAAGAACATCTGGACTCTCTTGTGTTTTGTTTGCCAAATCAAGCGCTCTCACCTTGGCAAGGGCAAACTGATTGAGATTGACAAGAGAGAGAATCTCATACCGACGCAGCATCACTTCATCTGGATATCTGTTTTGATACTCAGTGGCAAGGCTTAAAAGCTTTTCATACTGTTGGGCTCTAAAATATCCTTGGAGTGAGTGATAGAGGTATTCTAATTTTTCAGATTTTTCATAACTTGTAAAAAAAAGCGAAGCAGAAGAGTTAAAATCTTCCAATCTCTCCGCTTCAAGTGCAAATATTATATACCTGTCTTCGGCTTCAAACATCTTTTTTGCGCCATTTGCAGGATTTGCATCATAACTATTCACACACCCTGCAAACAAAAACGCAAGCAACGCACTCGCTAAAATCTTAAGCATCTACAATCCCTGGACATTCATCTTTTAATTCATCAACTCTTTGTTTAAAATAATCCCAAAATGGAAAAGTGCGACATTGCGTCGGTCTTGCCTCATACACTCTACAACCATTGCTCGCTCTATCATAAAAGATACAGTCATGTGAGTCTTCATAAAGCACCTCTTTGATGGAGTATTTATACCCTTTTTTATAAAGGTATTGCTCTACAAAATCCGCCGTTTCTAGCTTTAAAAGTGTAGCCAACGCCAATATCTCATCTTGCGTGACATAAATATATCCACTCTCACCCGTGCAGCATCGTCCCTCACAACTTTCACATTTTAAAGGGTTAAAAGCGTAGGAGAAGCCCTCTTTTCTCATTAAATCTGACATTTTATACTGTTCGTCCTTGCTTTTTCATAGAGTTGTATTGATGCTTTTGAAAACCCATCTCCTTCAAAAGCGATAAAAGGCGGGTAAATATTTAAAAGTGATTTGGAATTTTTCCTTACATGTAGCATCACTAAAGAGGCTTTTCTATCACTTTTTGGATGCACAAATTGTACATCAACTACTCTTAATTTAGCGTGGCTTAGCTCTGCACACAAAAGTGCAAACTGCTTGGCATCATAACAGAAAATAAAATGTCCTTGATGCTTTAAAAGCCGATACACTTTTGCAAAAAATTCTTTGATTGGAAGATTGATATTGTAGCGTGCGTTGTAGAGCATTGTATCTTGACTGCGTGCGGCACCGTCGTGGTAAAATGGAGGATTCGAGACAATATAATCAAAACCCTCTGTATCTTCAAAGGCTAAAAAATCAGTATGAAACATAGTATAATCAATCCCATTCAGGGCTGCATTTTTCGTAGCATATTTTACAAAAATCTCCTGTTTTTCAACCGCATGGAGTTGTACTTTTACATGATCTCGTGCCACAAGAAGTCCAACTATCCCACATCCAGCACCCACATCAAGCATTCTGCCTCTTGGGTTAAAAGAGCTGATAAAATCGTAAAGATAGAGCGAATCACTATTGTAGCAATAGCCTGATTGGGGCTGATATAGTGTCATAAACACCCTTTTTTGATATAATTTTGCAATTATACAACAAGGGGTTTAAATGATAATTATTCCAGCACGTCTTGCTTCTACACGATTTGCGCAAAAAGTTTTAGCGGATATTGGCGGCTTACCTATGGTTGTGCGTACAGCCCAAGCTGTAAGTGCCCTCGATAGAGTGGTAGTTGCAACCGATGATGAGAAAATAATGCTTACATGTAAGGCGCATGGCATCGAAGCGAGAATGACCTCGCTTACGCATAAAAGTGGCACAGACCGCATCAATGAATGTGCACAACTGCTTGATATTGCTGATGATGAACTGATTATCAATGTCCAAGCAGATGAACCTTTTATCGAAATCTCTGTGGTCCAAGCGCTTATCCAAAGGCTCAATACACTCAAAAATGAGCATGCAGAGTTTGTAATGGGAAGCTGTTATAATACTATCAACAGCCAATCCGCGCAAGATCCAAACCTTGTCAAAGTGATTGTCGATAATGCAGACAATGCCATCTACTTTTCAAGAAGCCCTATTCCTTTTAATAGAAGCGGAGACGCAACCTATTTTGGGCATATTGGAATCTATGGTTTTACAAAAAAAAGCCTCTTTGAATTTTGTAATCTCCCTGATGCACCCATTGAAGATAGTGAAAAACTCGAGCAACTGCGTGCCATCTATCATCAAAAAAAGATTGCCATGGTAAAAGTTTCAAGTACAGGATTTGGGATTGATACAGAGGAAGATCTCAAAAGAGCGGTGGAGATATTTTTAAAGTAGTCCGCAGAAGCGGACTCTAAATCTAAAAGCTAGAGAGTATTAGATGTTGTCACGGATACCAAGATCAGCTACAATTTTGTTGTATGCTTCTCTGTTTTTTGATTTGAAGTAACGCATCAAACGACGACGTTGACCAACAAGTTTCAAAAGACCTAAACGAGATGCGTGATCTTTTTTAAAGATTTTAAGGTGAGCAGTTAACTCAACAATACGAGCAGTTAAAAGCGCGATTTGAACTTCACTTGAACCTGTATCATTTTCACTACGTCCGTATTTTGCAACAATTTCTAATTTTTTAGCCGAATCCAAAGCCATAAGAGCCTCCTGAGTGGTATGTAATCTAGCTTTTTGTAAAGCTGAGGCGAAATTGTATCTAAAAATATCTTGAATTCGATATAATATCCATAATTTACAGACTATATAGGGAAAAAATTTATTATGTTGATGACACGTGCGAGCGAATACGCTCTTTTAGCTTTAGTAGTATTGGCGAAAACTTCTGGTCAAATGGATTCAGACACCCTTTCAAAAGAGCTCAAAATCTCAAAAAGTTTTTTATCAAAAATCCTCCAATCTCTCACAAGACATCAAATATTACAATCTTTTAAAGGTGTAAATGGCGGATTTGAACTCATTAAAGATAAAAATGAAATCAGCATTTTAGAAGTGATGCGCGCTGTTGAGGGAAAAGGTCCTGCTGTCTTTGACTGTTCACCATCTTCTGATTCTTGTCCATCTGATCAAGCAAAATCGTGTTCGCTTTGGCCTTTTTTAAACAAACTTCAGGGAAAAATAGATAATTTCTTAGATACGCTCACCATTGCAGATCTCATAGAAGAGTAAAATTTTGGCAAAACAGATACCATTTAGACGGCAGATTAGTAAAACACTTAATTTTTTACTTGTGCAACGTGATTTAAGCGTTGTCGCTTTTGTCATTGCAATTATTGCCATTATTATCGTTCCACTCCCTAGTGGCATACTCGATTTAATGCTCACAATCTCCATTGCTCTAGCTGTTTTAATTCTTCTCATCTCGCTTTATATTCCAAAACCAACCGATCTCACAACCTTTCCAACGATTATCTTGATTGTGACACTGTTTCGACTCGCCCTCAATGTTGCGACCACAAGAATGATTCTAAGTCATGGTAATGAAGGCCCCGAAGCAGTGAGCGATATTATCACAAGCTTTGGACAGTTTGTTGTTGGCGGAAACTTTGTCATTGGGATTATTGTGTTTTCAATCCTTGTTATTATCAACTTTATGGTTATCACAAAAGGTTCGGGCAGGGTTGCAGAGGTTGCAGCGCGTTTTACACTCGACTCAATGCCAGGAAAGCAGATGGCAGTGGATGCAGATTTAAATGCAGGGCTGATTGATGATGCACAAGCCAAACAAAGACGTGCTGAAATCCTACAAGATGCAAACTTTTATGGTGCCATGGATGGTTCGAGCAAGTTTGTAAAAGGTGATGCGGTTGCAGGGATTTTGATCACTTTTGTAAATATTATCGGCGGTTTTTTAATCGGTGTTTTTCAACATGATATGAGTGTAGCAGACAGTGCTGCAACTTTTACCATCCTTACAATTGGTGATGGACTTGTGGGACAGATTCCAGCACTCATCATCTCCACTGCCACAGGGATTATGATCACACGCTCCTCAAGCGATGGCGATAATTTTGCAGAGGGAACCATCAAGCAGATGATGGGAAATGCAAAAATCATGATTATTGTGGGTGCAATTATGATTATGTTCGCTCTTGTTCCTGGGCTTCCTACTCTTTCCATGGGATTTGTTGGGCTTGTGTTTCTTAGTCTTGGATATGCGCTTTACAAATATGAACTTGGAGAGCTTACAATTCTTAATACATTTGCTCCACCAGGAACAAAAAGCAGCTCTAAAAGCGCGCAAACAGATGCAACAGCTTCCATGAAAGCTCCTGTAAAATCGAATGCAGAGATTGCCAAAGAGGAGGAAGCAGCACTTGAAGATATTTTAAAAGTAGAGATGCTCGAACTCACGCTTGGATACCAACTCATACGTCTTGCCGATGCTGCGCAAGGCGGCGATCTTTTAGAGAGAATCCGTTCTATGCGAAGAAAAATCGCTTCAGATTTTGGTTTTTTGATGCCTCAAGTACGTATCCGTGACAATCTACATCTCAAGCCAAATCAGTACCAGATTCTTCTCAAAGGAATCTCTATTGGCGAGGGAACCATTGTTCCTGACAAATTTCTTGCCATGGATAGTGGAATGGCAACAGGAGATATGGAGGGAGAACCAACAAAAGAGCCAGCCTTTGGACTTGATGCACTTTGGATTACCCCAAATAAAAAAGAGGATGCAATCATCAACGGCTATACAGT
Organism: Sulfurimonadaceae bacterium; assembly: GCA_036169815.1. Classification (GTDB taxonomy): domain Bacteria; phylum Campylobacterota; class Campylobacteria; order Campylobacterales; family Sulfurimonadaceae; genus Hydrocurvibacter. Next base: position 12,099 of record JAVHOA010000037.1, on the reverse strand, counting down.
TGTTGATCCTGCAACTGTTATCTCAACCCATATGAGTGAGCTTGTCAAGCGCTATGCGGAAGATCTGCTTACACGCCAAGAGGTCCAATCTCTTGTCAATAAGATCCAATCCGATTATCCTGTGGTTATCGAAGATGTGCTTAAAGTCGCTTCTATCGGGCTTATTCAAAGAGTTTTTAAAGCGCTCTTGCATGAAAAGATACCGCTAAAAGATATGCTCACCATTTTAGAAACCATTGCAGATATTGGAGAGTACACAAAAAATGTAGATATTATCACCGAGCAGGTGCGTGCAAAACTCTCACGTGTCATCACCCAAATCTATACCGATAGTAATGGGGTTGTCAATTTACTTACATTTTCAACCGCAAGCGAGCAGATGATGCTTGAAAAATCCAAAGAAAACAATGGCGTCAGAAATCTTTTACTTAGTGTCGGCGAGATTAACGATCTCATCCAAGCTACAAGCCAAAAAGCTACAGAAGTTTTACAAAAAGGAATCTCTCCTGTTGTCATCATTGTAGATCCGCAGCTTCGCCGTCCGATTGCTGAAATCTTTGAAAGATTTAGTCTTGATGTTGTCACACTCTCGCATGCAGAGATAGATTCAAATGCAAAATTTGAGGTCTTAGGCTCTATAAATATAGCCTAGATTTCAATCAACAACAAAGGAATATCATTGAATACACAAAATATATACCATCTCTCGCACACCGATCTTGATGGCTACAGTTGCCAGCTTGTTATGAGCTATACACCACACACAATTAAAAGTTTTAATGCCAACTATGGCGCAGAAGTAAGAAGCAGGCTTGAAGAGATTATGGATGCCATTAAATCCAATACTACTGCTGCGACTATTCTCATCACAGACTTAAATCTCACCATGGATGAAGCAAGATGGCTTGATCGCGAAGTGAATATGCTCAATGACAAAGGGAGAAATATCACAATCACCCTGCTCGATCATCATGGAAGCGGACAAGAGAGTGCAAACAAATTTGAATGGTACACACTCGATACCACAAGAAGTGCAACGAAAATAACGTATGACTATGCAAAAGAGCATTTTGGGCTTCAAGAAGCAGAATGGATGCCTCACTATGTTGGAGTCGTCAATGCTGTGGATCTTTGGAAACAGGAAGAGGCGTTTAATTTTGAGTTTGGAAAAGTGTGTATGCGTCTTATCTCTGAAGCAAGAGAACTCAACCGTGTCACCTTTGGCGATGACGATCGGTATTACAAACTCTCTTTACTTAAAAAAGCTGTGCAATTTCTTGGCGATACAAAAGCAAATATCGCTTTAGATAATGCGTTGCATAGTATGAAAAAAGAGTTCTTCAAAATAGAGGAAGATGATACTTTGGACAATCTCTCAACCGCCTATATTGTGAACCTTCTAGGGCAAAAAACGGATACTATGACCATATACTACAAAGGCTACAAGGGATTTTTGAGCTATAGTGTGGGCAATACTTCAATTGTGGGCAATGGCTTTTTAACAAAGTTTGATGGGTATGATTTTATTGTCGATGTCAGTCCAAGAGGGACTATGAGCTTTCGTGCAAATAATAAAGTGAGTGTTTCTCAAATAGCTAAAGAATGGGTTGATGGTGGTGGCCATCCAAATGCTTCTGGTGGTCGTATTATTGGGTTTAAAGAGCAGTATCGGTATAACAAAGTAAAAGAGCAAATTCTCAAACTTATCGCAGAAAAAGAAGCTGTGGCAGGTGATTTAGAGTATAAAAAAGAGAGTTAAAATCCCTTACATGTAAGGGATTTGAGCCTTACATAGTAGAGATTTTATTTTGAAAAATCTTTATCAAGCTGATCAGTCGCTTGTTTTGACTGAAACTGTTGCCACATCTGCTCATCTCCATGATGAGAAACACTTGCTTTGCTTGGTGTTGGAGTCTCGTTACATCCGCTTAGTGCAAGCGCAAAACCGATCACCAAACCGCCTATCATTTTTTTACCACAATTCTTCATGTTCATTCTCCTATTTTAAATTCTAGTACAGTTATGATTTTAACACATATTTTAGTTATTGATAAAATATCGATCCACACCATTTACAATTCCTTGTGCCATTGTTTTTTCGTAGGTTTTATCAACAAGCATCTCAGCTTCTTGCGGATGTGTAATAAAACCAATCTCCACAAGAATTGCAGGCATTTGCGCACCCACGAGCACCCAAAATGGGCCCTCTCTCACACCAGCATCGACAACGCTTTTATAAGATTGTCTCAGATTTTCCAAGATTCCTTTTTGCACATCAATGGCTAATTTATTTGATGCAATACGCGTTAAATTTGTTGTGAACTTTAAAAATGTGGATTTGCCATAACCGCTCATCTCTGAAATCTCTGTCGAGTTTTCCATAGCCGCCACATTTGTCGCGCGGTTACTTCTTGAAGGGGATAAAAAATATGTTTCTATTCCATGTGCACTCTCAACATTTTGCGTTGGAACTGCATTAGCATGGATAGAAATAAACAGATCTGCATTTTTACGGTTAGCCATAGCGGTGCGCTCTTTGAGCTCAATAAATGTATCATCATCTCTTGTCATAAAAACTTTATATCCACGACTTAGTAGCATATTTTTTACATTTTGTGCAACATCTAAAACCACATGCTTTTCATAATAGTTTTTATATCCTATCGCACCAGAATCTTTTCCGCCATGCCCTGGGTCAATCACAATAATTTTTTGTTTTTTAGATTTTGTGTACTTTTGAAGATTCTGCGCTAAGCCATCTAAATCATCTGTCTCTTTTTCTTGAGACCTATTTTTAGTTTGAACATTTTTATCATTAGACTTAAAAAGCTCTTTGACTCCATCTTTTTGGCTATTGAAAGTAATTCTGAGTTCATTTGTTTCTATGCTGTGCTCTAAATCTATTTTTTCTTGATTTTCTAAGACGAGGCGTATTGTCTTTGGATCAAACTGACTAATACCGATTCTTCCAATCCCATTTTTGGAGAGCAGATGCGTTTTGAAAAAAGATGCGCCAGAGATGTCAAAAACATATCGATATCGGTTATGCTTTGTATCATGAATTGTGAAATATTCGACTTGCTTTTCATTCAAATCATTCTCAAAAGCAAGAATAAGGGTGTCATCTTCCCATGTAGCAGTATTCATTTTGAGCATTGACGTCAAAACAACTTTAGATTGTTTTGTAGCTATTTTTTGAGTAGCATTTTTGAATGCACTTTCATACTCTTTGATATCAATATGAAGCACACTTCCAGTTTGTATGATTCCGCTTAAAGCTTTTTGTTTTAAACTACTATCAGCCTTCGTTGTAGCGTTTAGATAGAGCATCTTGTAATCATTATATGCTTTAAAAAGATTGCTTGTTTTGCTACTTTTTGCAAGATTATCGGCTCTTTGTAAAATCTCTTTATTCGATGGTGAGGCAAAAAGAGAAGTACAAAGAAGTAGGGAAAAAAAATATCTTAGCATGAAACTTCTTATTCGCCTATCGTCAATTTGTCCATCAACTCTTTTACCGAAATTAGCTTATCTAAGCGGTATCCATTTGTTCCAGAGAAAAAAAGCCCGAACTCTTTATTTCCATTGTATGCATCACTCAAACGGTCTGCAATACAAAAACCAACCGCTTTTGCTTCCACTCCACGGTGACAAGGAGCAACGCAGTTAGAGATACATTTAATCGCTGGTCCCTCGCGTTTTTCAACTAAAGCAGTTAAGTTCGTTTTTACACCGCGTGCAGGGTAACCCACAGGAGAAGCCATCAACTGGATATCTTCCTCTTTTGCATTTAAAAGAATCTCTTTAAAGTTATCATGCGCATCGCACTCAAAGGTTCCGATAAATCGTGTCCCCATCTGAACGCCAACAGCTCCAAGTGCCATCACTGCTTCGATATCTTTTTTATCCCAAATTCCACCGGCTGCAAAAACTGGGATATTTCCCCAATTTTTTGCTTCTTCAACGACAGGTACAACAAGATTTTCCAATTGAAACTCTTCCATTGCACACTGTTCATAGGTAAAACCTTGGTGCCCGCCACTCTTTGGACCCTCTAAAACGACAGCATCAGGAAGACGGTTGTATCTTTTTTGCCATCTTTTACAGATAATTGCCAAGGCTTTTGCCGATGACACAATAGGCACAAGTGCAACATCTGGATACTCTTCAGTAAATTCAGGCATATTTGTAGGAAGTCCAGCTCCCGTGATGATAATATTAATGCCCGCTTCACACGCATCTCTCACAACACGACCATAATCATTAATTGCATACAAAATATTTGCAGCAAGCGGTTTATCACCACAAATTTTTCTTGCATTGTTGATAATAGCGGTAAAACCCTCTTTAGAGTAAAAATTTTCAACCTCTAAAGGTCTTTGTGCAACTAAACGTTTCACATGCACTTTATCTTCATAATAGCCAGTTCCAACAGCGCTGATAACACCAAGACCGCCCTCTTTTGAGACATTTCCAGCGAGCCGATCCCAACTCACACCAACGCCCATACCCCCTTGGATAATAGGTTTTTCAATCCTGTATTTGCCTATTTGTACTGCATTAAAACTCATAACATCACCCTTGCTCTTGCAAACTTTCTTTTACCGACTTGTAAAATATACTCACCGCTTTGCAACTGCAGTTGGTCATCTTCTACTTTTTGTTGATCAATTTTAACAGCACCTTGCTTAATATCTCTCCGTGCCTGAGAAGTAGAAGGAGAAAGTTTACACTCAACTAAGGCTTTGGCAATCCATATTGGAGATTCTTGAAGGTTAAAAGTCTCCATCTCAGTAGGAATTTCATGATTTGCATGTACTTTTTGAAACTCAGCTTTGGCTTGAAGCGCAGCCTCTTTTGAGTGAAATCGTTCTATGACTTCTAATGCCAAATCCTCTTTTGCTTTTTTAGGATGCAAAGAACCGTTTTCAACGCTTACATGTAAGGCTTGGATTTCATCTAAAGTTTTTGAACTCAAAAGTTCATAGTAGCGCCACATTAAAACATCAGAGATGCTTAAAATTTTTCCAAACATTGCATTTGGATCTTCACTAACGCCGATGTAGTTCCCTAAAGATTTACTCATCTTTTGTACGCCATCTAAGCCTTCTAAAATTGGCATCATCAAAACGGCTTGCTCTTTTCCTATCTCATACGCACGTTGCAAATGTCTTCCCATCAAAAGATTAAATTTCTGATCTGTTCCGCCAATTTCAATATCACTTTGCAGATGCACGCTATCATACCCTTGGAGCAGTGGATAGATAAATTCACTAATAGAGATCGAAGTTCCACTTTTAAATCTTTTCTCAAAATCATCACGTTCAAGCATTCGTGCCACATTAAACGTCGTCGTCAAAGAGAGCATTCCAGCAGCACCAAGGGTGTTAATCCACGCTGAGTTAAAAACTACTTCTGTTTTACTTGGATCTAAAATCTTAAAGACTTGCTCTTTATAACTTTTTGCATTCTCTTCTATGTCTGCCCCACTCAGTGTTTTTCGTGTCGCACTTTTACCGGTTGGATCTCCAATTTGAGCTGTAAAATCTCCGATAAGAAACTGTATTTTTGCTCCATATTTCTGAAAAATTGCCAATTTCTGTAGCAACACAGTGTGTCCAAGATGCAGATCAGGCGCAGTTGGATCAAAACCAGCTTTCACCGTGTATGTCTGCGCGTTTTCATAAAAATTTTTTACTAAATTTTCAATTCTTTCATTATCGATAATCTCGGCAGTTCCGCGTCTTATCTCTCTTAAAGCCTCTTGTATCATTCTCTTCCTAACTTTTTAATCTCTTTTATATGCGTCATCCGTTCGGATTAGATTGATGACTTTAACTTTTTTCTCAATTTTACCTTGGAGCTGATAAATATTTGCTTCTAGTGAGTGAAAATCAATCTCGCAATAATGCACATGATCGACTCTCTCTTTTCCCAAAGCAATACTTATAATGTCGATATCCAGCTTCGCAAGATAGGTTAAAAAAATTGCCAAAGCACCCTTTTCACTCTGTAAACTGACAATAATATGGTAATGATAAACTTTTTTATCTTCCCACTTTACAAAGACCATTGGCGCATTTTCTTTAATCAGTTGCAGTGCATTTTGACACATTTTATGATGAACATGCACTTTTGAGCCATGCAAAATTCCAACAATGGGATCGCTCATTTTTGGATGGCAGCAATAATCAAAAATCAAGCCATTAATCGATTTATTGCTAATGACTTTGACGCCTTGATTGATATACTCTTTAAATTTGAATTTTCTTCGCGTTAAAAAATTACTAAAACGCTGATTGTCGCTTAAAGCTTCAACATACTTTGTCACTGTCTCTTTGAGCTGTGCCGCATCATTTGGAATTCTTAGTTTTGCATCAACACAATTGTGTTCTATAAACCACTCTTCTACTCTTGAATGGTTTAAATCCATAATCGTGGCGATAATACTCACACTTGTTAGGGCATCTATGTGCTTAAATTTTGAGTTGCATAGTGCCTTCATCGCTGATTTTGCACGCGAAGTTTTGACAGCATCAATCCAGCTACATCGTGTAATAACATCTTTATCTGAGATAATTTTTACAATATCACCATTTTTTAGCTCACTAAGCAGAGAGACTTTTTCCTTATTCACAAGTGCAGAAACGGCACAATCACCAATTTTTGTGTGCACGAAATAAGCAAAATCTAAAACAACAGAACCTCTTGGCAGAGTAAAAGCATCCCCTTTTGGCGAGAAAACACTAATCTCATCACTGTAAAGATCATTTTTTATCATCTCATAAAAATCTTCAACCGATTCATTTTGGTACTGAAGATTTTTCAACCAATCCAAACTTATTTCATTGCCGCCATTTTTATACTTCCAATGTGCTGCAATGCCATATTCCGCAGTTTTATGCATCTCGTATGTACGAATTTGCACTTCAAAAATAGCAGAATTAAAAAACACCGAAGTGTGAATCGTTTGATAGCCATTCTCTTTTGCGATGGCGATATAGTCTTTAAAGCGAGAAGCTAAAGGTTTAAAATGCAGATGAATAATCCCTAAAATTTTATAACAGTCAATCCCGTTTTTAGCAAGAACACGAATGGCTAGAAGATCAAGCACTTCATCAATAGAGATTCCTTTTCTTTGCATCTTTAAATAAATAGAGTATTTGTGTTTTACGCGGCCAAGTATCTCAAAATCATCTTCGCAATACCCATTTTGTATTAAAAGCTTTGAAACAGATTGTCTAAACTCTTCTAGTTTAATCTCAAGCTCTCTATAATTTGTGTCTAAATAGTTATCAATATAGTGTTTTTCTTCTCTAAAAAGATAGGAAAAACTCAAATCCTCAAGAATATTTTTTAAAAATGAGATTCCAAGTCTATGGGCAATGGGTCCATAAACGACCAAAGTCTCTTCTGCAATTCTGTGCTGTTTGTGAGGAGCTAGCGCATCTAAGGTAAGCATATTGTGGAGTCTGTCACAAAGTTTAACCACCAATACGCGCACATCATGAATACTTGCAACAAGCATTTTTCGAAATGAAAGCGCTGAAACAATAAGTTTTTCATCAGAAGAGGATGGAATCAACTCTGCATCACGAATGAGATCGATTTTCGTGAGTCCCTCTACAAGATTTGCAACATCATGTCCAAAAGCTTTTTCAATATCTATGATAGTTGTTTGTGTATCTTCAACAACATCATGCAAAAGTGCAGCAATAGCCATTGACTCGTCATTTGTGATTGTTGCAACAATGGAAGCGACTAAGATAGGATGAATAATGTATGGTTCGCCACTTTTACGAAACTGTGTTTCATGAGCTTTGATGGCGAAGCTGAGTGCTTCGCGAAGTTTTGGTGATGGTTCAATCTGCTTAAAAAGATACTCTACTGCTGTGTCAACACTATGAAAATGTTTAATCTTTTCTATATCTAATCGGTTCAAAAATCAACTTTAAACTATTTTTTCTCAAAGCCTTTAATTACTACAAGGCCCTCTGCTAATTCCATTAATGCCAAATCTGTCGCTTTAATCGATTTTGGATCGATATTGAGTTTGCTTGGACTTCCATTTAAAATCTCATCTGCACGTTTTGCAACTGCAAGTGCTAAAACATATCTATCTACGCCTGATATCGCAAGTGCTTTTGCTGTTAATTCTTCTACTCTCATTTAAAATCCTTTAATTGTTTTTTTATTTTACTATGGAACAGTTTGCTGTGTTTCCATTGATAATATCAAGCAGATTTCCCGCTTTGAACATATCGCACACAACGATTGGAAGCTTATTCTCTTTTGCAAGAGCAATTGATGTGTCATCCATAACTTTAATATGATCATTTAAGGCTTCATCATAAGTCAAGATATCTAACTTCATGGCATCTGGATATTTATTTGGATCTTTATCATAAACACCATCTACTTTTGTCGCTTTAATAATCATCGAAGCACCAACTTCAACCGCACGCAATGTAGCTGCCGTATCTGTTGTAAAAAATGGATTCCCAGTTCCAGCTGCAAAAATTACTACGCGCCCTTTTTCCAGATGGCGCACCGCACGGCGGTTAATATAGGGTTCTGCAATCTGCTCCATTTTGATAGCGGTTTGCATACGAACTTGCAATCCAGTATATTCACACGCTTCTTGCATCGCAACGCCATTAATGACCGTTGCAAGCATTCCCATATAATCTCCAGATGTACGCTTGATAATCCCATCTTGTGCTGCAGTCACTCCGCGAATAATATTGCCACCACCGATGACAATACCTACTTCAATGCCAGCATTGACTAAAGATTTAATCTCACCTGCAATATACTTTAAAATCTTGGTATCAATACCATGTCCAGCTTCTCCAGCCAACGCTTCTCCAGAGAACTTTACTAATACACGCTTATTGGTCATAAAATACCCTTATATAAAATCTCGCAAGTATATAGTAATGTGGCTTTAAAAACTCTTTTACACAATCTATTTTGGAGAATTTAATAGGAGTTTAGAGCAGATAAGATACAATATACAAACAACTTAAAAAAGAATGGAATGCTTACATGTACGAGAAAAAATTTTTAGATTTTGCGATCAATTTAGACACATTTATTGAAGATTTGACACACATTATCAATAAAAACAATCAAACAGTTCAAGATCTTTTAGGAATAAAAGAGAAGAATTTTGCCAATTTTATCAAACCATTTGAGATGATGGATGAGCGACTCGATAATTTTTTTACCCCTTTATCGCATGTAAATTCAGTGCAAAACTCTGAAAAAACACAAGAGATTTATGCAAAATCTTTGCCTATTTTGACAGAATATTCAACAGCGATTAGTCAAAACCTTGCCATCTATCAAGCAATCAAAACAATCTATGAAAATGAGAGTCTCAATGATGAGCAAAAAAGAGTCGCCGAGTTAAATATTCAAAATTTTGAACTCAGCGGTGCACATTTAGATGATACGACCAAAGAAAAACTCCAAGCTATCCATCTACAAATCAATGGACTTTCAAATGATTTTTCACAAAATCTCCTCAATGCCACAAATGAATACGAGCTTATCGTTGAGCCACAAGATTTAGATGGTGTCCCACAAAGCGACATTGAAGATCTAAAATTTGATGATAATGGTACAATAAAATATAAACTCAACTTGCAAATGCCAACATATATTGCCTATATGACTTATGGAAAAAATCAAGCAATACGAGAAAAACTTTATAAAGCATACACAACAAGAGCGCCACAAAATGCCAAAATTATAGAAAAACTCTTACAATTGAAATATGAAATGGCAAATCTTTTAGGCTTTGCAAACTACAGTGAATACTCTATCGCATCAAAAATGGCACCCTCTTCAGAGCAAGTGATTACATTTCTCCAAACACTTACAGATGCCTCCATCAATCAAGCAAAAATGGAGTTAGAAGAGCTCAAAAAGATCACCCAAGAAGAGATTAACAGTTACGATATTGCCTTCTATAGTGAACTTTTAAAACGTGCACAGTACGATATTGATGAAGAGCTTTATAGACCCTACTTTGAGCAAACATCTGTCGTAAATGGTTTATTTGAATTTTTAGAAAAACTCTTTGGCCTTACATGTAAAGAGATTGTACTCCCTTTGTGGCATGAAAAAGCTCGAGCATATGATGTCTATCTTGATAATACACTTTGTGCTAGAATCTACATGGATCTTGAAGCAAGAAAGCATAAAAAAGGTGGCGCTTGGATGCATAACTGGCAATCACACTGTCAAGATGAACATAAAAAAGAAGCGCTGGCGTCTGCATTTATAGTGTGTAATTTTCCCGCTTCTAGTGAAAATAAACCCTCTTTGCTTCGTCATGATGATGTTGTCACACTCTTTCATGAGATGGGGCACACCATTCATCATATACTCTCTGAGGTCAATGAAAATGAGGTGAGCGGAGTCAATGGAGTCGAATGGGACGCAGTTGAGTTTCCCTCTCAGCTCTTAGAAAATTTTGCTTACGAACCAAAAGTTTTAAAACTATTTGCCAAACATCATACCACGCACGAAGTCATACCAGATACGATGATTGAGAAACTTATCGTTTCCAAAAACTTTCAATCCGGACTCTCAATGTTGCGTCAGTTAGAGTTTTCACTTTTTGATTTTAAACTACATATGCAGCCCTACACTACAAATGAAGTACAAAATCTCCTCGATTCAATTAGAGAAAAAACAGCGCTTATCCTGCCACCAGCGTACAATAAATTTCAAAATGGATTTTCACATATCTTTGCAGGTGGGTACGCTGCTGGATATTATAGTTATAAATGGGCAGAAGTTCTCAGCGCAGACACTTTTTTTCAAATTGTCGATGAGGGAATATTTGGTTCTCCAACAGCGCAAAAATATCTCAAAACAGTTCTACAAAGAGGTGGAAGCCAAAGCATGCAAAAACTTTTTGTAGATTTGATGCAAAGAGAACCTGATGTTAAAAATCTTTTAAGGCTCAATGGCATCAAGTAGATGAGATTTGTACTCTTTTTTCTGCTCATAATTTCGGTATCTTTTGGAGAAAATGTGATAACAATAGCAACATACAATGTGGAAAATCTCTTTGATCTTAAAAAATCTGGATTTGAATATGAAGAGTATATTCCAAATAGCCCTTCGCAGTGGAACCAAAAAAACTATGAAACGAAGCTAAAAAATATCTCTCAAGTGATTCGAGATATCAATCCTGACATTATTTCACTCCAAGAGATAGAGTCGCGCACAGCGTTTATGGACCTTAAAAACCAACTCAAAAGAGATGGACTCTATTATCACTACTCTGCGCTAGCCGATGCCAAAAATACCACTGTGAAAGTAGGCATTTTAAGCAAACATAAAATCCTTTACAAAAAAGAGATTTCAATTAATGCAACATACAGGTATAGAAATATATTAGAGACGAAAATTGATGTCAATGGCAATGCGCTCTACGTCTTTACAAATCACTGGAAATCAAAAGCAGGTAAAGAGAGTGAACGTATTTTATGTGCCAAAAAACTTTTTAATAGAGTCCAAGAGATAGGCTTTGATAAAAATATAGTTCTTTTAGGGGATTTCAACTCTGACTATGAAGAGAATAAAAAAATAGACAAACATCACAATGATACAAATTCAAAAACAGGTATCAATGATATTTTACAGACAAAAGCTCTCACAACTCCAGCTGATACAATCACACCACTCAAAGGCTATCTTTATAACCTTTGGTATGACACAGAGCAAGAAAAACGCTACAGCTACATATATAAAAAGCGAAAAGAAGCCATAGATAGCATCATCGTCACCCCTGCACTTCTGAGTAATAAAAATTTTTATTACAATGGAAAAACAATCAGTAATTATGAACCAGCATATCTCATGAATGGTAAGCAAACATACAGATGGCAGATGAGTAAAAGAAAACCACATAAACACCTAGGAAAAGGCTATTCAGACCATCTCCCACTTGTAGCAAAATTTAGTGTTATGCAAAATGGAGAAGGCGACAAAGATATGCAAGGTATTTATTATAATCAGTAAAGATAAAAGTACCGCTTACATGTAAGCCATAATACTATACACATCCCTTACATGTAA
>JAVHOA010000036.1:0-18498 GCA_036169815.1 Sulfurimonadaceae bacterium | reverse complement strand
AAAAGTTTAGTGAGTTGATACTGCTCTAAATAAGTTCTCACGAATAAAATATTTTTGCTAAATACAGCCCATTTGATGGGGCTGGCTTGAGTGATATTTTTTGCTTACATGCGAAGTGCCCTGTGGGTGTAAGCTCTTGGAGTGTAAGCTGATTTTTGAGATCTTTTATGGTGTATTTGTCACTACTGATTCCAAGGAGCATCGCAACCATCAAACGGATTTGTGAGCGAAGAAATCCGTTGGCTTCAAAATACAACACCACAAACCCTTTATGTCCATAAACACACGTTTTATAGATGGTTCGAATGGTTGTTTTATTGTCGCTTCCTTTTTTATAAAAGCCACAAAAATCATGTGTTCCCTCAAACTCTTTTATCGCAGTTTGTAAGAGTGTAAAATCTACTTTCTCTACAAAAGTGACAAACTCATTCAAAAATGGGTTGGATATTCCCTCTTTTAAAATATAGCGATACACGCGCCTTGTGGCACTGTATCGTGCGTGAAAATCATCTGCGACGGCTTGAATTTGCTTTACATGTAAGCTTTTTGGGAGTTTTTGATTGAGTAGGGATTTGAGCAGATGCAAGTCGCTCCAAAAAGAGGGCAAATCAAAATGGATCACTTGAGCGCTTGCATGTACGCCTCTGTCAGTGCGCCCTGAAGCTTCCACTTTGGAGTTTATGCCAAGAGAAGCGAGCGCTTGGCTTAGCGTACCATTGACAGTTGTTTGGCGCTCTTGAATCTGCGAACCATAAAATTTTGCGCCATTGTAAGCGATGGTGGCTTTGACTCTCAAAATCGCTCGATAATCTTTCTTTTGTAAATGGCATAGGTTACTGCGATCCACGCGGTAAATACAAAACCAATTGTATAAAAACCAATCACATCAATAAGCCCAATTGTTGCTCCATAATAAAGCACGATAGCGATAAAAAGTGCCATATAAACATAACTTTTTTGATGCCTTGCATGGACAATGCCAAGTGCTACTGCTAAAAAAAGTGAGAGAAGTGGAAAAAGACTCAAGAGTACATCGGTGATAAACATATGGCGTTTACTCTCGGCTCGATCGCTGGAGAGCCAATAATCAAGCGGTTTTCTGTAGGTGGTGAGATCTGTTTTCATCATATCGTTAATCACAATGGTTTGGTAATTGATTTGTGAGAGCGTATCGCTTGTGTAGCTATACCCTTTGCCAGAGGTGAGTTTGAGTTTTAAAATCCCGTTTTGATTGATGACTTGCGCTTTATTTGCGCCCAAAAGGATCTCATGCTCTTTTTCTTTGTTAAATAAAAACACGTCTCCAAAGCTTCCATCGGCATTATTATGCCCGACATATAAAAGCCAGTTTCCAAAATTGTTGCCAAACTCTGAGGCTTTGATATTGAACTTTGCTTCACTTTTTTTGTAAGAAACAAAGTTACTTGAAAGTACCGTTGCATGGGGAAAAAGCACAAAAAAGTCAAAAGAGAGCAAAATAGTAAGCAGGATTGCGGGTTTCAACAGTGTTTTGAGTATAAAGTTTGGATGGATTCCAAGTGCAAAAATGACAATCATCTCATTGTCATTTGAGAGACGAAAAAGCGTGAGTGTGGCGGAGACAAAAAAAGTCACAGGAAGTGTGTAAAACAAAATCTCAGGCAAAACAAAAAGATAAAGCTTTACCATTTCACCAAATGTAAGCTGGATGATGGCGGTATAGGTTGCTAACTTAATCATAAAAATCACAGAAGCGATAGAAAAAAGAGGTAAAAATATGGACAAAAACAGAAGCGTAAAATTTTTTATGATATAGCGTTTGAGTTTATGCATACAGCGTTTCCAAATAACTATATATCTGTGAATCTAAAAGTGTGGTTATGAGTGTCCCCATCGCTAAAAATGGGATAAAAGGCACGCGTTGCTCCTCTGCACTTTTTCCTTGGACATAGAGCATCACAGGCAGTGCTAAAACCGCTGCGACGAAGATGGCAAAAAGAGCAAGTTGCACGCCCAAAAGCGCACCCATTGTTGCTGCAACCATAATGTCAGCTTCTCCCATCGCTTCAATAAAGGGATAGGTGTGGTAGTTTTTTGTCCATGACGTTTGCACTTTTTTCGCTCTCGTGCGGGCAAGTGAGGTCAAAATATAGGAAAGTGTAAAGCGCAAAAGCGTAAAAGCACCCGCAAAAAGCAGGGCATTTGTGAAGTTTTTTCCAAGCATAAAAAAGGAAGAAGCACTGAAAATTGCAAATAAAATCGCTAAAAGATTGAGACTATCTGGCGCCATTTTATAGCGAAAATCGATCATGGAAAGTGCTAAAAGCATCAAAAAAGTGAGCGCTGTAAAGAAAAAGGAGAGGCTCAGACCCATCTTGATTGCCAAAACAACAAAAAGTACACCACTGATAAACTCGATGGCAGGATACAAAAAAGATATTTGCGTTTTACAAAAAGCACATTTTCCGCCTAAAAAGAGCCATGAAAGCAGGGGAATGTTGTGCCAAGCTTTAAGCGGAGTCTTACATGTAGGGCAATGTGACGCAGGAAATGCGACACTTTCATCATTGGGAATACGCAAAATTACCACATTCAAAAAGGAACCAAATAAAAGACCAAATAAAAAAACAAAGAGCAATTCCATCAATTTAAGCCTCCAAATCTGCGATCTCTTGTTTTAAAATCAGCAAGGATTTGTGCAAACTCATCTGCGCTAAAATCTGGCCAGAGTGTATCGATGAAAAAGAGTTCTGCATAGGAGATTTGCCAAAGCAAAAAGTTGGAGATGCGATGATCGCCACCTGTTCGAATCAGAAGATCGACTTGATGTTTGCTATCAAGAGCGTTAGAAAACATAGCTTCTGTGATATCCTCTTTCTCATTTTTGAGCGTATTGATGGCACGCAGAATTTCGTCGTGTGAGCCGTAGTTTAGTGCCAAACTCTGGACAAGCCCATCACAATGTGCCGTTTTTTCCTGCACCTCTTTGATTGTTTTTTGCAAAGATTTTGAAAAGGCTCTGATGTCGCCAATAGGCTCAAATCTGACATTGTTATCGATGTAGGTTGTAAGCTCATTTTTTAAGTAGCGCTCCATCAGCTTCATCAAAAATTCCACTTCCAAACGAGGACGTTTCCAATTTTCCGTGGAAAATGCATAGAGTGTGAGTCGCTCTATGTCTGGATGTGTTGCGCAACAAGTGGTGATTTTTCGCACAACAGTTGCGCCCTCTTCATGTCCTTTGACCCTTTTTTGGCCTCGTGACTCTGCCCAACGACCATTTCCATCCATAATCATGGCTACATGTAAGGCTTGATTCATACGTTAATATCCAAAATGGCATCTGAGTGAAACTGATAAAGCGGAGGGATATTTTGACCTATATGGAGTGTTGTTTTGTATTGTAATGTTTTCAAATTCTCTTCCAAAAAAAGTTTTGTTGTTGTAAATGCTACCTCTAAATCGATCACGATTTCATCTTCAACTTGCAAAAGTGTTCCACAAATGGGGCCGAGTTTTGCAAGTGAAGCATAAAAATCAAGTTGGGATTTTTTTGAGGTTTTATTGTAGCGTTTTTTCATTTGAAAAACCCCAAAAGTGTGCCCATACTGGAGTGGAAGTGTGAGCGTATTTTGCATCAAAGAGAGAAGAAGTGCCGAGATTTGCGTGAACTCCTCTTTGTTTTGTGCAAGGCTGAGCTGCTGCAAAAGTTCTGTTTTGAAACTTTGTAGCGTTTTTTTACTGCTTAAAAGTGCATGTACCTCTTTTATATCAAAGCTGATGGGCGTTTGCATCATCGCTTCAAAGAGTTTTGGCTGCTGCAAAAATTTTGTCACAAGAGGCGTTTGGCGCCCTTTGTTTGCGAGTTCTAACCAGTATTTTGCTCCTTCGCTGAGCGGCTTTTCACTGAGGACACGAAAGTTTTTATTTGCGCTCTCAACAAGGTAGCTTCCATCTCCAAAAGATTTTGTGACATCGACGCTCAAAAGTTTCAAAAGTGTCGCCGCCTCTTTTGGCGAAGAGGCGGAGTGGAGGATGGAGGCGAGTTGTGAGATACTAAAACTCATAGCGCTTTGGCGTTTTGAAGGAGTGCAAAAGAAAGGGAGAGCTTATCGGTTTTTGGGAGCAGTATGGACGCGCTTTTTGTGATAAATTCGATGGCATTTTCATCGGTTCCAAAGCTTTTTTCATCATGTAAAATATTAAGACAAACTGCGTCCACACCCTTACATGTAAGCTGTGCGCTGGCATTTTCTTTGGCATTTTCTTTGTCCATCTCTGCTTTAAATCCGACGACTTTTATCCCTTCTTTGTTGATGGTTTTTAAAATATCAATATTTTGTTTAAGAGCGAGATCAAAAGAGTTTCCAAGTATCTCTTTTTTGAGTTTGCCGCTTTGCACAAATGCAGGCACATAGTCACTTACGGCTGCAGCCATAAATAAAAAAGGCTCTTTTTGAATCAGTTCTATGGGCTTATCTACCATAAGCGAGGGTTTTGAAAGTTTTCCTTTTTTGGCGATGCGAACAGAGTCGGTGACAAAATCGAGCATCTCTTCAGTGGAAGTGACATCAATTTTATGCATCGCTTGGGGTAAATTTGAGGCAAAACGGGTTGCAATGAGGTTTACATCCGCACCTTTGCAAAAGAGTGCCGTTGCAAGCGCTGAGGCCATTTTTCCGCTTGAAAAGTTGGAGATGTAGCGAACATCATCAATCTTTTCAATCGTGCCGCCGCCTGTGACAATGACCCGTCTATCCTCCCAAAAATTCTCACGTAAAAGTTCGCGTGCCACATGCCAAAATATCTCCAGTGGTTCTGCCATAGCGCCGTCGCCTAGCGTCTTACATGCAAGCTCTTTGGTTTGCGTGCCGATGATTTCATAGTTTGCGATGGCAAGCATTTTGAGATTGCCTTGGGTGATGGGGTTGGCTAACATATTGGTGTTTGCCGAGGGTGCGATAAGTTTTTTGTGTGGATAAGCAAGGGCACATTGCAAAAGCATATTATCGGCAATGGCGTTGGCAAGTTTGGCGATGGTGTTTGCAGTTGCTGGAGCGATAACAAACAGATCTGCCCACTGGGTGGTTTGAATATGGTTATGCGCACTAGCCCAAGATTGGCTTTGTTCATCGAGCACTGCGTTGCCACTGAGCGTTTCAAATGCCAGCGGCGTGACAAACTGTTTTGCCGCTTCACTCATCACCACTTTGACCTGCGCACCAGCTTTACTAAGTAAGCGAATAAGCTCTAAAGATTTATAAATAGCGATGGAGCCGCTGACTCCAAGAAGGATTTTTTTACCCTCCAAGAGGTTGGATGGAATAAGCATTATGAAGCCTTTATATTTGTAAAATTTAGTGTTTATTGTAAAACTTTTTTATTGAATAAAAGAGATTCTAACATTTAAGAGTTTTTGTTTTCGTTAAGTGCTGCTTGCTCTCGTAATTTATCTTTTTTACTTTTACCTTTGCCCTTGATTGGGGCCTCGCCTTTTGGTTTTTGGAGCATCTCGCCTTTGAGTTCAAACCCCTCTATCTGCTCTCTTGACAGTTTTATGTTAGAGCGTTTTTCGATGAGACGAAAATGTTCCTCATCTTCAAGCCCTATAAATGAGATGGCGGTTCCACTTTTTCCAGCGCGTGCGGTTCTGCCGATACGATGGATATACTCACTCGGTGATCGGGGTAAATCAAAGTTGATAACGCAATCGATATCTTCTACATGTAAGCCTCTTGCAATGAGGTCTGTTGCAAAAAGAATATTAAAATCTTTTGTTTTAAAGGCTTCAATGGTGTAGTTTCTATCCTCTTGATTCAGGTCTCCATGAAAAGACTCCGCACGAAATCCATGCTTGATAAACTTTTGTGCGATATTTTCAGTGGCGCGTTTATTTGCCATAAAGACTAAAACTTTTTGCCATCTGTTTTGTAATAGCAGATGACGCAGTAACGCAGAGCGGTTTTCATGATTGACTGCTATGGCACGCTGGGTGATATTTTCTACAGTTTGGCTTTCATCTTCTATGTTGATTTCTAGTGCAGTTTGCGTAATCTTAGCGGCGATTGTGAGCATTTTTTGCGGATAAGTCGCAGAAAAAAGTAGGTTTTGGCGTTTTTTTGCAATCGCTTCGAGGATAGCATCTAGCTCTGCAACAAAGCCAAAAGAGAGCATTTTATCGGCTTCATCGAGGACGAAAAACTCCAAATGAGAGAGGTTCATCTGTTTTTTGCTTAAAACATCAAGAAAACGTCCTGAAGTGGCGACTAAAATATCACACCCTTTTTGTATCTCAAAGAGCTGATCGCCTATGCTCTCTCCACCGATAAGAGCGACAATCTTTGGTCTTTTCTCTAAAAACTCGCTAAAACTTTCAAATGTTTTTGCTATTTGCAAGGTGAGTTCTCGTGTTGGAGTGAGGACGAGCACTCTGATTTTTGCTTTTCCCTCCTGATTTTTTTGCGATAAAAGCTCTAAAATAGGAACAATAAAACTCGCACTTTTTCCACTTCCTGTTTGGGCTTTGGCCATAATATCATGCCCCCCAAGCACAAGAGGAATCACTTTTTCTTGGATAGCAGTTGGAGTGAGAAAACCATTTTTCTCTATCGCTTTGAGAATATTTTTTGAGATTTTAAGTTTTGAAAACGCCATTTGAAAATCCTTTTATTTGATGGCATTTTATCAATAAGTTACTGATGAAAAGGAATAAAAACGGACCTTGTGTGCATAAAAAAATAAATTTTTTAGGTTACAATAAGCGTAATCTTAATTTTTGGTGATTGCAAAAATGAAACACTATTTTACAAATAAAGAGGATGGAAATCTCGCTTTTCATGTCGGAGATGCGCTCAAGAGCGTATATGCAAATCATACACAACTCGCTTACAAGCTAGGCTTTGAGCGTGATGCGCTTGTGCATATGAAGCAGATTCATTCCAATACGGTTCATATTGTAGGTGATGAAGATAATTTTTACAATCCTCCTACCTGTGATGCTCTTGTGACAAATAAAAGCAATATTCCCCTCATGGTGATGGTTGCCGATTGCACTCCTGTGCTCTTTTGGACTTCTACACCCCTTACATGTAAGGCTATTGGTGTGGCACATGTTGGACGTGCGGGCGCATTTGGCAATATTGTAAAAAATGTTATAGAGATGCTAGAAGCCGAGTATGGCGCTTTGAGCCAAAATATAGTTGTCACTCTTGGGCCCTCCATCGGTGCGTGTTGCTATGAAGTGGGGCGCGAGATAGTTGAAAGTGCCAAAGAGTTTCATTATGCATTTGAAGTGCGTGATGCAAAGTATTATCTTGATATCAATAAGATTATTGTGTCACAGTTGCGAGCATGCAAAATAGCTGAAGAAAATATTATAAATGAGAGTGTGTGCACGGCCTGCCACACAAAAACCTATTTTTCCTACCGCAAAGAGGGAAGTACAGGGCGTTTTGCGGGCGTGTTACTGCTCACGTAAATTGCTACTTGTTACCAAAAAATTTATAGTAAAAACCCTCTAAAAATTTGAGTTTTGTTCTGCTGATGGCAAGGCTTCCTTTGACAACAGTTCCGCTTGTCACAGTGGTTCCAGCGGCAATCATGACGTCATCTTCAATCGTCACGGGTGCTACGAGTTGGCTGTCGCTTCCTATAAAGACATTTTTTCCGATGATTGTTTTATATTTTTTAACCCCATCATAGTTACATGTAATAGTTCCCGCACCGATGTTGGTTCCCTCGTCTATTTCGCTGTCGCCAAGGTAGCTGAGATGTCCAGCTTTGACCCCTTTGAGTGTACTTTTTTTAACTTCAACAAAGTTTCCAATGTGTGTGCCTTGGATATGCGAAGCAGGGCGAATATGCGCAAGTGGCCCGATATCTGAGTCAATAAGCACTGAGTCTTCCACAACGCTTGAAGATTTGATAACAGAGTTTGCAATGATGCTTTTTCCCGTGATACGGCAGTTATTTTCTACAACACACTCGCCTTGAAATACAACCCCCTCTTCAATATATATAGTTTGTGGAAGGTTCATGATGACACCCGCAGCCATCCATCTATTGCGTATGCGTTCTTGCATAATGACCTCAGAAGCAGCGAGGTCTATTTTGGAGTTTACTCCCTTAAAATGCTCCTCATCTACTAAAAGCGGTTTTATAAGTAAGCCGTCATTTTTTGCCATTTGAATCACATCGGTGAGGTAATACTCATTTTGTGCATTGGCATTGCTAAGGCGAGGGATATAACGCTCTAAAACCTCTTTTTTAAACGCATAAATACCTGCATTGACTGTTGTGATGGCAAGTTCCTGCGTATTTGCATCTTTTTGTTCGATGATGTAGCTGACCTCTTCATTTTCTATCTTCACACGGCCATAGCCACTTGGATTTGCCAGATTAAAGATGGAGAGGAGAATATCTGCATCTGTGTCTAAAAAGCCTTGTAACGCTTCAGCTGTGATGAGTGGCATATCGCCATTTAAAACTAAAACTTTTTCATGTTTGGCAACAACATTTTTCATCGCTCCGCCAGTTCCGGGGAAGTTTGTATCATCTTGAGTTACAAAAGTAACATTTTCGAAATCTTTAGAAATCTCGGCAATCACGGCATCTTTTTGGTGCGCAACAACGATAGTTACATCATCGCTTACATGTAAAGACTCTTTTGTGATGTGGTAGAGCATCGATTTACCGCTGATGGTGTGGAGGACTTTTGCTTTTGGTGACTTCATACGGCTGCCTTTGCCTGCAGCGAGGATGATAATAGAAATATTGTTCATAGTATGACTTTAGAGTGATTTTTTATAAGTGGGATTATACCAAAGAGGGACTATAATTTTGGATATAAGTCTTTATGGACTTCAAATAAGGAAACTGATGCAAACAATAGTCGATTCACTCAGAGAGCATGGAAGTTTATATAAAAAAATGCATGAAATAAAACCCGCACAGCTTGGTGTGAGAAACAAGATAAAAATCTATCACGCAACCGATACAAGGGGCTATTTTAGTGCGATTTTTGCAGTTTCTCAAAAGAGCAGACTCTTGATGAAAGATGTCGTGAAATTTGAAGAGATTTACCATAAACTTGTCATCTTTAGCGATCATAACTTCAAATATAAGATCCTTTTTGTCGATGCACCTTTGTGTTCTAAAGCCAAAGAAGCGTTTGCGAGTTTGGGATGGAGCGTACAAGATTGATACTGTGTGATATTGGAAACACCACGCTTGATTTTTTTAAAGATGGGAAAAAAGAGAAGATTTTAGTAGCTGACTATACCCTTTGCGCAAGTGATGAAAAGGTATTTTATATCTGCGTCAATGAAGCCTTTGCTAATGAAGTAAAAAATTTTGCAAACTGGATTGACTTGAGTAGTTTTGTGGAGTGGAAAAACTACTATAAAACCATGGGCATTGACCGCATTGCTGGGTGTGAAGCGGTGGAAAATGGAGTGATTATCGATGCGGGAAGTGCTATCACCGTGGATGTAGTGAGAGATGGAGTTTTTTGTGGCGGGTATATCACTTTGGGCTTACATGTAAGCGCTAAAGCCTACAAAGAACTCTCACTAAGGCTTGATTACTCATATAACTTTGAGGTGGATTTGGATAAAATGCCGAAAAATTCACGGGATGCACTGACGTATGGGCAGCTAGGGTTACTCTACCGAGATGTCCTAAGCCACGCTTTACCAATCTACCTTACAGGCGGAGATGCACCCAAACTTAAACATATTTTTAAAGAGGCTATTTTAGATGAAGCGTTACTCTTTAAGGGGATGGAAAATATTATGAAAAAGGCCAATTTATGCTAACAGTTGCACTTCCAAAAGGGCGGATTGCTGAAGAGACTTTAGAGATTTTTACAACTATTTTTGGGGATAGTTTTGCATTTGATGATCGCAAATTGATCTTAGAAACTCCAAAATTTAAGTTTTTACTTGTGCGCAATCAAGATGTTGCTACGTATGTGTATCATCAAGCCGCGGATATTGGTGTTGTGGGACTTGACACTTTAGAGGAGCAAGGACTTGATGTTATCCGTCTTTTGGACCTTCGCCGCGGTGTTTGTAAAGTAGCAATTGGGATGAAAAAAGGTGAAAAGCTCGACCTTAGCAAACCTGAGATTAAAGTTGCGACAAAGATGGTCAATATCACAAAACGCTACTTTTCAGATCGAGCTATCGCCGCTGAGATTATTAAACTCTATGGCTCCATCGAGCTCGCTCCGCTAGTTGGGCTTGCTGATATGATTGTAGATATTGTGCAAACTGGTGCGACGATGGAGCAAAATGGTTTGGAAGTTGTGCAAGATATTATGGAGTCTTCTACTTATCTTATCGCCAATAAAAATAGTTTTTTTGAGAAAAAAAGCGAAGTGCTTGATATTTTTGAAAAAATAGAAAAAGTGATTAAAGCGGAGCAAAATGACAAATCTTGATCTTTACGCAAAAGCGGAACATCTTTTAGGTATTGAAGAAGCTACGGAAGCTTTATATGATCTTTACCGTTCAGAACTCGATAGTTATGAGGTGAAAACACTGCTAGATGTTGGCTGTGGACGTGGCGGTTTTATGCGTCGGATGAAAAGCGATGGCGTTACATGTAAGGGAGTTGACCTCTCAGCTGTGATGGTTGAGGAGTGTAAGCTTCAAGGCTTAGACGCTGAGTGTATCGATGTGAGTGAAGTTGATGGCACCTATGACGCCATTGTGGCAATCTTTGATGTACTCAACTTTTTAGACAAAGAAGCACTTTTAAAGTTTTTAGATGCGGTTGCACAAAAACTGAATGAGAATGGCGTTTTTATCGCTGATATCAATACTTTGTATGGGTTTAGCGATGTGGCTGAGGGAACGATGAGCAGTGAAAATGTGCAAGAGTTTCTCAATGTTGATGCAGTTTTTCAAAATAATGAACTCCATACAAAATTCACTCTTTTTGAAAAAGATGCAGCGGGAAAATTTACAAAATATCAAGACACGATTATCCAATATTTTCATAAAATCCAAGTGTTTGAGAAAGTAAAATCTCTCAAACTCCATGATAAACAGACATTTTCGCTTTATGATGAACTCGATAAAACGCTTTTAATCTTTAAAAAGAGAGCTTAAGCAAATTTTGCCGAAAGCTCTTTTAAAATAGCATCGCTTTTTGTGGATGCACCCTCATATTTCACTATTTTCACTCCGTGATTTTTCATAGCATTTGCTGTATTTTTACACGCACGCTGTACTACAAGATAGTCACAATCTTCTAAAACTTCACCCATTTTAAAGTGCTGTGCTACATGTTCTGCGTCATCACTTCCATGCGAGCAGACATGATGCTCCTCGTGCTCGTGCGCATCCAAATCCGTTCTTGAGTTGTGTCGTGTTTCCAAAAGTTTAAATGAGCGAAACATCCCCGCGCCACTTAGCTCAAAGATTGCAAAACTTGGTGTGTGTCCTGCGTTACCAAAAAAAGTAAGCGTATCATCTTTGACTCCAATTGCTATTTTCATATATAAAATCCTTATGATTTAGTTTTGTGTAGATTATATCATACTTGGTGATTATTATAGTAAAACTATATCTAAAGATTTCGCTTGTAATAAAAGTTCGTTATGATATTTGAAGCGTTTTTAAATAACAATAGGTGGGTTGACTATGCGATTTGATGCAATATTTCTTGATAAGATGGTTTTTGTAAGTGGTTTTTATGAGGCGTTACTCCAAGAATATGGGGCGGAATATCTGCACAAATACCGTGTAAATCTACGTAAAATCTATGCGTACAGTGAGATTTTTTGTTATGAAATTGATCCAATAAGCGCAAAAGAGTTCTCAAAATTTTTAAAAAAAATAATCAAACCGACCTCTTTACTTCGGGATTTGGATCTTTTTTGCATTGAAATCGATTCTTTTGCCATCACTGCTAAGAGTAAAAAACATTTACATGTAAGCTGCGAAGAGCAAAGAAAACCTTTGCTCAAAGAGATGCAAAGTGAGACATATAAAAAAAATCTTTATGAACTTGAACATATTTTTAAAAATAATCCTTTATTTGAAAATGAGTTTGATGAGCAAAACAGTTATAAGCTTTTAGTTGCAACGAGTCAAACACTTTTGGGTGCATTTACTTCGATAACCCAAGAAACAACTCCAAAAGATCTCCATAAATTACGCATCCAATTTAAGAAATTTCGTTACGCCTTAGAGCTGTATGATGAGCATTTTTCTCATGACAAACTGAGTATAATGTTTGATCTCAAAGCTTTGCAAGATATTTTTGGTACCTTACAAGATAACGAAGTACGCAAAGTTTTACTAAATTCTTGTGGCGGCAAGATGGACATAGAAGAAAAAAACCTCTTACGAGATGGTTTTGAAAAAAACATAGCAGATGCGAGGGAGATTTTAATGGAGTTAGCAAGGGAGTGTGATGTTTGATTTGTTGATACATAAGTTGTGGTTTGAGCTTTTGCTTGTCGTCGTCGCTGGGCTTTTAACCGGCTTAGAGATAAAAGAGTATCGGGTACATAATGACGCGATGAAAGAGATTGGAAGTGTGAGAACTTTCACGTTCATATCGCTGATTGGTTTTATATTTTACAAAATAGATTTTTATCTGTATATGCTCGGGTATCTGGCTTTAGTAGGGCACTTTTTGCTCTTTTATGTAGAGAAACTTAAAACTGCAAAAAATGGGATGTTGCTGTTTTTAATGGCGACGCTTGTGTACAGTTTTGGAGTTTTGATTACAAAATTTGACATCTGGTTTTTGATTGTTGTTTTCGTTTCCATCATCTTTATTTATAATATCAATCGAAGATTTGGGCATATTTATGCAATGTTTGATGAGCAAGAGATTGAAATATTTGCAAAGCTTTTACTGCTAAGTGCTGTAATCTTGCCACTTTTACCACATGAAAATATTGCAGATTTCATTCCTGTTTCCTACTTTAAAGTTTGGTTGGCTGTTGTTGTTGTGTCCCTGTTTTCTTATATCGGGTATGTGCTTAAACGGTATATTTTTAAAGATAAAGGGTATCTCATTACGGGGATTTTGGGTGGTATCTACTCAAGTACGGCGACAACTATCGTTTTGGCGAAAAAATCGACTTCAGGTCAAACGCCTCATATCTTTGCGGCATCTATTGTTTTAGCCACAGCATTTATGTATCTGCGCCTTCTTGGGATTACCTATGCGTTTAACTTTGAAATCGCTGGTGTGCTGATGACCCCTTTTATTGCGTTGAGTGTCATCAGTATTATGCTAGCTTACCTTATTTATGCGCGCGCAGAGGTCGGTTTAAGTGAAGATGGCACACAAAATGAGGATAAAAATCCCCTTGAGCTTTCAACGGCTATTTTGTTTGCAATACTTTTTATTGTGATGTCTGTCATCACCCATTTTGTGACGCAAAACTACGGAAATCTAGGTTTAAATATTCTCTCTTTTATTGTTGGTTTTACAGATATTGATCCCTTTGTTCTCTCTATTTTGTCTTCAAAACTCAACATTAGCGTCGAGGGTGCCTCTTCTGCGATTATAATTGCTGTTGGAAGCAACAATATTTTAAAAGCGTTTTACGCCTATTTATTTGCTAAAAATAGCGCTGGAAAATTGAGCGCTTCGGCTCTGTTTATGCTAGGTGCTTTGACGATGGGAATGGTGCTTATAAACTATATTTAAAAGAGTATTTTTCTTCCATGGAGGGCTTTACAAACTTGCATAAGAGAGTAAATTTACCTTACATGTAAGGCATCTTCAGATACAACACTCTACTTAGCAAAGCGCAATTGCGGCTTTCATGGCGTTCATGTAGCTGAGTGTATGGGCTTTGTTTTGATAAGCGATATCAAAAGCGGTTCCGTGATCGACTGAAGTGCGGATAATTGGCAAGTTCAAAGAGACATTGATACTCTCGTCAAAATAAAGCGCCTTCAATGGTGCCAAACCTTGATCGTGATACATCGCACAGATGTAGCGGATATTTTTTCGAAAATTGGGTGCAAAAGCCACATCAGGGACAATGGGTCCAAAAAAGAGCTCTTTACCAATCTCTTTGTTGGCGTAATCAATCGCTTTTTCTATCTCCCGCTCCTCATTGCCAATGGCTCCATGATCGCCTGCGTGGGGATTGAGGCCAAGGACTGCCACATGTTCATCACCAATACTTTTGTGAAGTGCGAGCAAAAATGGCACAAGCTCCTCGTACTTTACATGTGAGGCGACTTCACGCAGAGCAATATGCTCTGTAAAAAGGGCGACGTAAAGTTTTTCACATCCAAGCATCATAATGGCATCTTGTTTAAAATAATCCCGAAGCAGATCAGTATGTCCTTTGTATTTTAAACCCGCAAGCATCCATGCTTCTTTGTGAATCGGCAGGGTAACAACGGCTTTGCACTCGCCATTTTCGCAGAGTTTAATCGCTTCTAAAAAAGAGTGGTAGGAGTATGTGCCACTCTCTTTTGAAACTTTGCTAGGTTCTATTTTTGCCTCGAGTTGCAAAGCCTTACATGTAAGGCTTTTTGTAAGGCTTCTTTGCAAGAGTTTTGCGCCTTGGCTAAGAATATTTTCATCCACGCAATACACAGGATGGCAAAGTTTACTCACCTCTTCATGGCATTTAAGAGCAATTTCTAAACCCACTCCGTTAATATCGCCAATACTAATTGCAATTTTTTTCATTTGCTATTTACCAAGGTTTTCATCTCACGCACCGCTGTATCAAGCCCGCTAAAGAGTGAGCGTGCGATGATACTTTGACCAATGTTAAGCTCGCTAATCTCTTTGATGGCAAGGATATGTTTGACATTGATATAGTTGAGTCCATGACCAGCGGCAACTTGCAGTCCAAGCTCTTTGGCATACTTTGCGCTCTCTTGGAGCGCAAGCAGTGCATGTTCAAGGCGTGAGGCAAGTTCATAGCGGGGAAGTTCTAACTCTTTGATGCTGTGGTTTGAGTGTGAAAGCGCGGAGTTGAGCATCGCAAAAAGGTTAGAAAACTCTCCCGTGTGTAGCTCTACCATCTCAGCGCCTAACGCTTTGCTCTGTTTCATCGCCTCTTTTGTGGGATCGACAAAGAGCGAAACGGGAATGAGCGAATCGTGTAGCTGCTCAATAGAAAAAGCCACTTCATCGGCGTAGGTAAAGATATCAAGTCCGCCTTCTGTGGTTACCTCTTGGCGTTTTTCTGGCACTAAAGTCGCGCGGTGAGGACGCAGTTTACAAACAATATCTAAGATATTTTTATCAATCGAACACTCCAAATTCACGGGCACTGCGCTTTGAGCGAGTATTTTTACGACATCCGCGTCTTGAATATGGCGGCGGTCTTCACGTAAATGGATAGTAATCTGATCTGCTCCTGCATGGACTGCGGTATATAAAGCCATCATAATATCAGGATCATTGACCCGTCTTGCCTCTCTTAAAACTGCTACATGGTCGATATTGACACCTAAAGTCATCGTTTACTCCTCTAATATAGTTTGAAATTATAATACACTTATTTGACATCCATCAAATGAAAATTCGAGTTCGCTAGAAGGTTCTTTATAAAGAAGCGGGGAATCTAAGTCGATATATTTGATGATATCTCGATACGCAAACGCTACATGTAAAGCCACATTAATGGAGATGGGACCCTCGAGCATAGAGCCTAGCATACAGGGGATTTTTTGCGCTCTTGCATACTCTAAAATGGTTATGGCTTGGCTCACTCCGCCGCATTTCATAAATTTGATATTGATCATATCTGCACTGTGTGAAGCAACTATTTTTTTAACATCTGCAAGAGTAAAAGCTGATTCATCTGCTAAAATAGGGATATTTGAAGCCTCTGTAATTCTCTTTAAACCAAGTAAATCTGAGGCAATGAGGGGTTGTTCTATGAGTTCTATGCGTGTGTTTTGGATATTTTGGAGAAAATAGAGAGCATCTTGCAGGCTCCACGCTTGATTTGCATCGACGAGCAGGGTGGCATTTGGAAGCGCAAGAGCGATATTTTTTATAACACTCAAGGCGTGTTGTATGTCACTGCCGACTTTGACTTTTAAGAGTTGCATCCCTTCGCTGTAGGCTTTTTTTGCATCATGGAGCATAGCATCTAAACTGTTTAAACTAATAGTAATATCAGTTTGCAGCGGGGTGAGATCTTTTGCTCCAAAGTAGGTATAAAGCGGCTTTTTTGCCTCTAAAGAGAGAAGATACACAAAGGCAATATCAAGGGCGGCTTTGGCGCTTGAGCCCATTGGTGTCGCATGAAGTTTGCCTAGTGCCATTTGTACACCAAGTCCTAGAAATAGGGCTTTTGTGCTCTGTATGGATTTTAAAATATCTTCAATATCCTCGCCTGTGATGGCTTTTGTAGCAGGAGCCTCGCCGATACCCACAAAACCGTTGTCACACTCCACAAAAACACGCACAAACTGGGCATGCGTTGTGGTTCGTAGTGCGGTTGTAAAGGGAGTTTTCAGCTCTATTTGTTGTATCTGCGTTGTTATGTTTTTTATTTTCATTTTGCCATCCTTTCATTTTGCCATCATGATGAGGATTTCTCCCACGCCAATCCCAATAAAAGTACCAATGATAAACCCCATCACAGCCATCAAAACGCCTACACCGACAAGCTTTTTATCGTACGTTGCGGCAAGGATGGACGCAGACGCAACGCCACCAATATTTGCTAAAGAAGCAACTGTGATGCTAAAGAGGTCGAGCTTGAAGAGTTTGGCTCCTAAAAACATAAGAACTGCATGTAAAAGCAGTATGCAAAATCCTGCCAATACATAGAGCAAAATGCCATCAAAACTCTCAAATACAGCACCAGAACCGATAAGTGCGATAAGAAAATAGAGCATCAGTGTGCCAAGCATACTCGAACCGCCAATGCGTGAGAGTTTTGTCTGTGAAAAGACAACACCCAAAATAGTCGCCAATACAACGGTAGTAGTTGTAAAGTTTAAGAACACAAAACCATGCTGCGCCACAAAAACGACAGTTACAGCCACAAAAAAAGAGAGTAATAACATCAAAAAATAGTGCTTTTTTGTCTCTTCATGGCTTAAACCCAAAGGACTCTTCGCATGTACGCTTGTGGTAACGAGTGTTTGCGCGCCAAAAAATCTGTTTAAACGGCTTGCAAATGGAGTTAAGAAAAGCAAAAATGAGATCCAAATGGTATAGTTGATACTATCTACTATGAGAGCAAATCCAAATGCTTCTTTGCTCACTCCAAGCGCCGTTGCGACTGCGACCATGTTGGCCATGCCTCCCGTCCAGCTGCCAAGGAGTGCGCCAAATGCACCAGCCATATCGGCACGAAAAGCAAAGGCCCATACAACAAGGATAAAAGCAAAAATGATGGAGCCAACCGAGAGCGCATACGCAAGGAGCAGTTTTTTTCCAAGTTTGGCAAAATCTCGGATGTCCACTTGCAGGAGCATCAAAAAAAGCATGGCAGGCAAGAGATAGCGCTTTGCAAGGTCGCTAGAGTGCTCTATATTTTCACTAAAAAAGGTTCCAAAAGAGGCCAAAAACATACTCAAGATGTAGATGAATACCACAGATGGGATGAAGTTAAAAATTTTTGATTGACTCTTTTTCTCTATGAACAACACGCCAAAGACTACAAGAGCCAGCAGGGCAAAAGCGAGCCAGCTATTCACAAGGTGCCCCTTTGAGCCCGCTGATTTTTGCTCTTACTTTTGCCATAAAAGCAGGCGAGGGATCATGTTTTTGCGTTCTGTAATGGCTCTGTTTTTCAAGCCAAAGCGCAGTTTTTTCAAAACACTGGTATTCATAGTGTCCGATAAGATAGGTCAGTGAGGGAATTTTCTCTTTGAGATAGTTAATAAGCGCAATATTTGCTGCAAGCTGTTGGGGCGTGAGATTGTCCTCTGTGCCAACATTTTCTATACCGATGGCAGTGTGGTTGAGCCCTATAACGTGGCGCGCCATGGTGTCAAGAGGGATGAGCTGGTGGACGGTGCCATCCCTTTGAACTAAAAAATGTGCCGAGACATTGAGTGTACTTGCTTTTTTTATGTCGGGTCGATCGCTACTTTGAAGCTCCTCTTTGTGAAAAAAAGAGAGAGAGGTGTTGAAATCACTGTTTGCTGTGTAGTGCAAAACGATGATTTTTGGTTTAATTTTAATACTTTTGCTCTCTGTGTCATAATGCAAACGGATATATTCTTGTGTAAGCGCCACTCTTTTTGCACCAAAGAGAATAGGCGTCTGCTTAATCTCAAGCGCAAACAGTAAGAGTGGAGAAAGAAAAAGAAAAAAGAGTTTCATTAATGCAGTACCTTTAAAAATCTAATTTTAACCAATTTTGCTTTGCAATGGCTGTAAAAAGGTTTAGATGGTAGAATGTTGGCTATGGGTATTCGTTAATGATGCGAATTCGCCTAATCTTCCCTCCTCTTTATTTGAAAAAATATAAAAAAAACTCTCAATAATTAGTTTGAAATTTAAGTCCATGCTATAATTTAAAAATGATTCTATTTGTATTTAAAATCTTAT
>JAVHOA010000035.1:0-4200 GCA_036169815.1 Sulfurimonadaceae bacterium | reverse complement strand
TAGAAGAACAGCTCAAAGCACATCTTTTTGACTATTTCAAAGAGGGATGCTTAATTGTTGATCGTGACAACACCATCATTTATAAAAAGGGAGAAATCCCGTATTTACATTTTGGAGATGGGATTTTAAGCCTCAATCTTTATGATAATCTTGATAAAACACTGCATTACAACACAAGAATTCTACTCAAACATGTGACAATTTCCAACAAAATAGAGAGTACAAATTTTATATACATCACAGATGAAGCGTTTGTCAAAATCAGCGCTCAACCCTTTTATCTTGAAAAATACAAACCTATGGTTCTCCTCAATTTCAATAAAATAGATGCACAAAATATGCTATTTAATGGAAACACTTTGCCCAACTTTAGTGAAAATAGTATGATTGTGACACTCTCGAAACAACTCGTAGAGACAAAAGAAGAGATTATGAATATCTCCAATGAACTCCTACTCTCAAAACAAAATATGGAACTCATCAACGAAGAACTGCAAGATTCAAATGAAAAACTCCAATCTACCGTTGAAGAGCTTGAAACATCCAATGAAGAGTTGCAATCTTCAAACGAGGAACTCCTAGCTTCATTAAGCTCCAAAAAAGAGCTTCAAAATAAACTTACACTACTCCTTGATTCCTCATTGGATGGTATCATCGGTCTTGATATAGAAGCGCGGCACACATTTGTCAATCTCAAAGCGGCCAAACTTCTTGGGTATTCTCAAGAGTATCTCATTGGAAAAGAGAGTCATCAGATTTGGCATCATACCAAAGCGGATGGATCTTTCTATCCTGAGAGCGAATGTCCCATTAATAGAGTTTTGCAATATGGCGAAGAAAATCGTGGCGAAGATCTTTTGTGGCGTGGCGATGGAACTTCATTTCCTGTGAACTTGATTCAAAGTCCAATCACAGAGGATGGAAAAATAGTTGGGGCATTAGTTGTGTTTCAAGATATTTCTTTGCAAAAAGAGCAAGAACGCCAAAGCAAACATGAACAAGAGCTTATCAATACCTACCTCGAAATTGCAGGGATTATCATCCTTATTTTAGATAATGACTCCAATATTCTCATGATTAATGATGCAGGATGTAAACTTTTAGGTGCTTCTAAAGAGGCACTTATTGGTTTGAATTGGTTTGAAAATTTTATTGATAAAAATGAATTGAGTCAAATAGAGAAAGTTTTTTATATGCATACAAAGAAAAACACTTCACAAATAAGTCGTCATATCAATAAAATAATCGATATGAAAAAAAATGAGCACTTGATAGCATGGAATAATGCGACCTACACGGATGGCCGCGGAAATATCATCGGAGTAATAGCAACAGGAAACGATATTACCAAAGAGGAGTATCTCACATTAGAGCTTTCTCAAACCAATCTCAAATATACAAAAACATTTGAAGCAGCACAAATAGGCATCGCACATGTTGGACTTGATGGTTCATGGCTGGATGCCAATCATTACTTATGCAAACTCGTAGGGTACACAAAAGAGGAACTCTTAAAGCTTACTTTTCAAGACATCACCTACAAAGATGATCTTGATAAAGATATGCTAAAGGTACAAGAACTCTTGGATGCAAAAGCCGACAAATATAGTATGGAGAAACGCTACATTAAAAAAAATGGAGATTTAGTATGGGCACGTCTCTCGGTCATATTAATCCGAAATGATGAAAAACAGCCTCTTTATTTTATCTCTATCATAGAGGATATCTCGCAAATGAAAATGCTCACACTCGAACTCGAATCGAGAAAAAATGAGCTGGAAAATGTTATCCGCTTTGCTCCAAATCCAATCATGCTTTTTAATGAAAATGGCAAAATTTTGATAATAAACAACGCGTGGAAGGAGCTGACTGGTTACTCTTTAAAAGATATTTCAACTCTAGATATGTGGAATAACAAAGCGTGTAAAATGGCACAAAATTGCAATGCCATTGATATAGAAAAACTTTTTGATGAAAATATGCGCTTGAATATGGGTGAAATAAAAATAGTTACAAAGGAGAATAAAGAACTCACTTGGATGTTTTCTATTGCTCCTTTAGAAAATAGTTATGATTCTATGAAAGTCTTTATAGCCTCCGCTATGGATATCACGCAGATGCAAAAAAATGAGGAGTTGATGCTTTTACAATCACGCCAAGCTGCAATGGGTGATATGATTGGGATGATTGCGCATCAATGGAGACAACCGCTAAGTGTTATTGGAATGGTTGCTAACAACCTCAAAGCCTCTTTAGCACTCAAACAGAATGTGGCTGTTGAGGATATTGAAAAACTCACAGCGGTCTTAGATGAACAGACACAGTATCTCAGTCAAACAATAGATGATTTTAGAACATTCTTTAAGCCAGAGAAAGCCAAAGAAAAAATTGTTTTATGCAACATCTATGACAAACTGCAAAATATGCTTTTAAAAACTTTGCAAAACAATAATATTGCTTTACAATTTAGTTCCAATTGTGATATCGAGCTCTTTACCTATCCAAATGAACTCATACAAGTGTTAGTCAATCTCATAAATAATGCCAAAGATGCCATGAAAGAGCGTCAAATTTTAAAAGGAAAAATCGAGATCAATACAAAAATCAATACAAAAGATATTATTATCACGGTGCAAGACAATGCAGGTGGAATCGATAAATCCATTATAGAAAATTTAGGAGAGCCTTATGCTACAACAAAAAATCAAAATGGAACCGGACTTGGAATCTATATGTCACTCATGATTTTAAACAAACATTTTCATGGAAATTTAACATGGAAAAATTGCAATGAGGGCAGTTGTTTTATGATTCAACTCCCCTTGCAATTTACACAAGAGGAACAATAAATGGTCAATATCAAAGAACTCCAAAAAAACTGTGCAAATCTGAGTATTTTATATGTCGAAGATGATACGAAACTACGAGAAATGGTGGTGGATTATCTGAAGATGTTTTTTGCAACCGTTGTCGATGCCCAAGATGGGCTTATTGGTTTACAAAAATTTGAAGAGGGTCATTTTGATCTTGTTTTAACAGATATTCAGATGCCTCACATGAATGGTATTGAGATGATTAAAGCGATAAAAAAGATTAAGCCCGATCAAGAGACCATCATTCTTACAGCTTTTTCGGAATCCAGCTACTTTCTTGATGCAATCCGACTTGATGTGAGTGGATATCTCATCAAACCTGTTGATTTTGAGATGATTAATCAAACGCTTTTTCGCACAACACAAAAGATTATTGCACTCCAAGAGAATCAGCGTTATAAAGCAAACCTCGAGAATGTCATTGCAGAAGAGTTAGCAAAAAATATGACCCTTGAACATGAAAAAATCTACAACTATGAGCAAACACTGCTAGCACTTGTAGAGATGATCGAGCGTCGAGATACCTATACGGGTGGACATTCACAGCGAGTGGCAAACTACTCTAAACGTATAGCCCAAGAATTGGGTGCTTCAAAAGAGGAGTGTGATCTTATCTACAGAGCTGGGATTTTGCATGATATTGGCAAAATTGTAACTCCAGATGCTATTTTGTTAAAACCAGGTAAGCTTGATTCCAAAGAATATATCCTCATTCAAGAGCATGTCAATGCAGGTAAAGAGATGCTTGAAAAGATACCGATGTACCAAGAACTTGCCAAAATAATCGCTGCTCACCATGAACGCTATGATGGAGCTGGATATCCACAAGGACTCGTGGGAGATACTATTCCCTTTTTATCTCGAATCATGATCATAGCCGATTCCTTTGATGCGATGACGACAAACCGTATTTATAAAACGCGTCTTTCAAAAGAGGAAGCGCTCTTGGAAATAGAAAAATGTAGTGGCACTCAGTTTGACGCTTCTCTCACAAAAAGTGCTATCAAAGCACTGAGCCAAATCGACTTAGAAATCAACACAACACAAATGCCTTTTGGTGAGATAGAAAAAGAGCGTTTTGCATACTTTTATAAAGATCAAATCACACAGCTTTACAACCAATCTTACCTTGATCTTATGCTTCTTCAAAATAAAAGCTCAAAAATATATCACTCTCTCAACCTTATTAATCTTCATAAATTTAGTGCTTTCAATCAAGCATATAGCTGGCAAAAGGGAGATGAGCTTCTCAAAGAACTAGGAGCGTATCTGATAAAAAACTATGCAGATTCTCTTGTTTTTCGCTTTGAAGGAGATGACTTTATTC
>JAVHOA010000034.1:0-18823 GCA_036169815.1 Sulfurimonadaceae bacterium | reverse complement strand
TTACAAAGGAAAAAAATGAAAAATCTCAATACAAAGCTCCAAGAGTATGTCACAAGATGTGATGAAGCATTTCTTTCAGAGCACCTCAGGTCGCTTCTTGATGAAGCCAACGCAAATATCCTCACTATTGAAGTAGAAGAGCTTTACAATATCGCAAAAGCGATTGTGCTTGTAGATGTGAGAGAACCCGAGGAGTTTGCTTCTGGGTACATAGATGCGCATACCGTTGTAACTATGCCAAGAGGCAAGCTAGAATTTATGGCCATCGATAAACTTGCAAAACAGTTTGGACAAGATTGTGAGATTGTAACCTACTGTCTCAAGGGTCCTCGGGGCGCACTAGCAGCGTATCAGCTCAAAAAACTTGGGTTTACAAATGTAAAAAACCTCAAAGGTGGCATTTTAGAGTGGCTTGCAAAAGGCAATACCATCCACAGCTATTTAGGTGAACTTTCCCTTGTGTAAATCCCTAGTTAAAACTTCTGTACTCCATCTAAAATAGGAACGAACTCGCAATCTTCGAGCTCCTCCTCTTTGATGGTAAACCCTTTTTTTGTAAATCGCATAATAACTTGCTTTTTCCCTTTTTGAAGTGGCGCCACCAAAACGCCTCCATCGCTAAGCTGGTCAAAGAGTTTTTTTGGAATCTCTTTTGCAGTAGCAGAAAAAAGTATGCGTTCAAAAGGCGCATAGCGCTCCCAGCCATTTTGTCCATCATCCACTCTTGTGTGAATATTGTTAATACCAAGTTGTTTAAATCGTTCTTTTGCTTCAAGCATTAAAGACTCTATTCTCTCAATTGTAAAAACACCGCGAAATAGATGCGAAAGCACTGCAGCTTGATAACCGCTGCCACACCCAATCTCCAAAACTCTGTCTGCTCCATGAGGGAGCAGATACTCTGTCATCTTCGCAACCGTCAAAGGAGAACTAATCCATTGATAAGAACCCATCGGCAAAGCATCAAGCTTATAGGCATTATGCGTAAATCCTCGAGGTACAAACGCTTCTCGATTTGTGTTTTCCAAAGCGGCATGCACCTCTTTGGAAAGAGGAAATCTTTTTTCCACCTCACAAGCCAAACGCGCCGTTTTCATCGCTGTTATCTTATCCAATCCCTACATCCAAATACCGGCGCATTTGCTGCACCTCTTTTTTATCATAATCCACTTGTAAGCAAGCGCTGTTCTCATTTCGCACATCCACACCAAAAGGGGTAATAATGCCGCTCAATTTCGTGCACTCTTCGTTAGCGCTATCACTAGCAATAACATAACATTGATTCATAACTGCCAAACTTTGTGTGAGCACTTTAAAATGCTCTGCCCTTAGAACGCCCCACCAAGAGGGAACCGCAATGATATCTGCCCCCTCTAAGCTCTGCCATAAGGACTTAAAACGCAGCTCAAAACAGATGATAACACCTAGTTTGATACCATCAAGTTCGACGAGGCAAACTTTTTTATCATTCTCTTCTTTAAAGTAATTTTGCTCACCACCAAAACGAAAAAGACGTGCCTTTCCTCGTTCATAAACTATCGCGCCATTGTGAAAGATTTTTACCATATTATAGAGTGCTTCACCAACTTTTTCTATAACAGTAAGGATAACAATCCGTTTGCCACAGAGATGTTTCAGCTCCTCTAATGCCTTTGGTGTAAATGCAACAACGGCATCAATATTTTCATAATCAAATCCACTCAAACATACTTCAGGTGCCACAATAACCGCATCTTCTGGAGAATTTTTTATCAATGTACTAAGAGTTTTGAGATTTTCTTCATAGTCGTGCGTGGTTTTAAAAGAGAGGGAACACAAAGGACGCATTAAAACGTCCTTACATGTAAGCGTTTAAAAATCATCAAAATTCAAACTGCCTTTTGAGTAGTTTGTAACCGTTCCCTCGAAGAAGTTTGTTTTTTGGTCATTAAATCGTGCGAAATCTTCAACCCATCTGATTGGATTACTGACATTATAGATTTTCT
Source organism: Sulfurimonadaceae bacterium (assembly GCA_036169815.1). Lineage (GTDB taxonomy): Bacteria > Campylobacterota > Campylobacteria > Campylobacterales > Sulfurimonadaceae > Hydrocurvibacter. Next base: position 16,838 of record JAVHOA010000034.1, on the reverse strand, counting down.
CAAATCCAACAGAACTGAGCCTATCGTCTGCTAAATGTTGTATATATTGCTCAACTATATCATTTGTAAGCCCTAAAATCTGACCTTGTGTAATATATTTTCCCCAGTTACTCTCAAGCTCAACCGCTTTTTTAAACATCTCTATCACTTCTGCTTTGAGCGCATCTGTAAACAAGTAAGGCTTGTCGCGACGAAGTGTGTTAATAAGATTTTTAAAGAGTGCAAGGTGCGTTACCTCATCTCTTTGTATGAAGCGAATCATCTGCGCAGAACCGAGCATTTTGCCAGAACGTGCTAGCGTATAAAGATAGGCAAATCCACTGTAAAAGTAGATTCCCTCTAAGATTTGATTTGCAAAACAAGCTTTAAGAAAATTGATTTCGCTTGGCTCTTTTGAAAGCTGTTCATACACAGCTGCAATAGCATCATTTTTATGTTTGAGCATCATATCTTTACGCCACAAATCATAAATCTCTGCAGAGTTTTGGCTGATAGAATCCACCATAACCGCATAACTTTGTGAATGGAGCGCTTCTTCAAAAGATTGGCGCACCAAAATGAGGTTTACTTCAGGTGCGGTCACATAGGGATTAATGTTGTCTATAATGTTGTTTGTTTGGAGTGAATCCATAAAAATAAGTTGTGAAAGGGCTTTGTCATACGCAGTCTTCTCAGCATCTGTAAGATTTTTATAATCATTGGCATCACGCGTGAGGTCAACCTCTTTTGGAAACCAAGTGTTGTTGAGCATCACTTCCCAAAGGTTATACGCCCACTGGTATTTGATATTGTTTAGCTCAAAAATACCAGTCGGATTGCCACCAAAGATTTGTCTATCATTCACATGTTCTTGCGATTCTGGGTTATATATTTTTTTTCTACTAATCATTATGTACCTCTTTATAAGGTTGTGATTATAGTCCTAAACGCTTTAAGAATTATTTACGATTTTGTAAAGCTTATTTCGTTAGTTTCCATTGATGTTCGATGAGCTTGAGCTTTGTATCTTTGCCATCAATAACAGCTATTTTGCTCTCTTCGTCCGTACCATCTTTAATACTGATATTGGTACAGTTAATCTCAGACATTTTTTGTTTTACCATGCCCATTTGTGCATCAAAAACTTTTTGAATCCCATCACGTTGCTCTTTTGGAAGCGCTGCTATCTGCGTTTTTGCTTCTTCAAGTTTTTTTTGTCCAGCTGTTATCTCTTTTGTGGACTCTTCATCTGTATATTTTTTCAATTCGTTGAAATCCATACCTTGAAGGGCTTTACAAACTTTAGTTGCTGTCTCTTTTGGATCTTCATCTCTTGTACATCCACTCATCAATAAAACTGTTGCACTAAGCGCTATAACGATATTTTTTTTCATAATAAGACCTTTGTTTTGGTTATTTTTAAAAGAAAGAAAGAGATCTTACATGTAAGGAAACTTACATGTAAGTGTTTTATTATTTACGAGTATGGCGTTTACGTTCGCTTTCGCTCAAATAACGTTTACGGAGACGGATAGTTAATGGAGTGATTTCTAGAAGCTCATCATCTTCAATCCATTCAAGTGCGCGCTCTAAACTCATATCACGTGGTGGAACAAGTTTGATTGCTTCATCAGCACCAGATGAACGAACATTTGATTGTGCTTTTCCTTTGATTGCATTTACAACAAGGTCATTATTACGAGCGTGCTCACCAACAATCATACCTTCATAAACTTTTTCTTGAGGACCGACGAAAAGTACACCACGATCTTGAAGGTTGAAAAGTGAGTATGCAAGTGTTACACCATTTTCCATAGAGATAAGTGCACCATATTGGCGAGACTCAACGCCTCCACTATACGGACGGAATTCCAAGAAAGAGTGGTTCATAATACCCTCACCTCTTGTATCTGTCAAAAACTGACCACGAAAACCAATCAATGAACGAGCAGGAATTTCAAACTCAATACGTTGAAAACCTTGACCCATTGGAATCATCGATTTCATCTCGGCTTTACGGCGACCTAGACGCTCGATAACAGAACCACCGTACACTTCAGGAACATCAATAACAAGGTGTTCAAATGGTTCACATTTTACGCCTTCGATTTCACGAACAATAACTTCTGGACGAGAAATACCAAATTCAAAGCCTTCACGACGCATATTTTCAGCCAAAATTGTAATTTGAAGCTCACCACGTCCTGATACTTTAAATTTACCCTCGCCAACAACTTCACATTTCATCGCAACGTTTGTTTGCATCTCTGATTCTAAACGCTCTTTGATTTTGTTTGATGTAACGTGTTTTCCTTCAGTTCCAGCAAGCGGAGAATCATTTACAGAAAATACAACACTCAATGTTGGTTCTTCTACATGTAAAGGGTCTAGAGGCATTGGTTGTGCTGGATCACACACAGTATCTCCAACATCAACAGTTTCTAAACCTGCAAATGCCACGATATCTCCCGCTTCAGCTTCATCGATTTCAGTGCGGCTTAAACCATGAAAACCAATAAGTTTTGTAATACGGCCTTTGACAAGTTCGCCATCTGCTTTTGCAAGAAGAATGTTGCTTCCTTTTCTAATAACACCGTTGAAAATACGAGAAATACCGATTTTACCGACATAATTATCATAATCAAGTGTAAATACTTGTGCTTGAACAGGATTTTCTCTATCACCAACAGGCTCTGGAATTTGGCTTAAGATTGTTTCAAAAATACACTCAAAGTTTCCATCTGGATCTGCCATATCAAGTTTTGCAATACCATCACGAGCAGCTGCATAAATAACTGGGAAATCAAGCTGATCTTCTGTTGCATCCATAGCGGCAAAAAGGTCGAACATCTCATCTACAACGCGCTCAGGTTCTGCTGAAGGTTTGTCGATTTTGTTAATAACAACGATTGGTTTTTTACCAAGTGCAAGCATTTTTTTAACAACGAATTTTGTTTGAGGCATAACACCCTCATACGCATCTACAAGTACCAAAACACCATCAACCATTTTTAAAACACGTTCAACTTCCCCACCAAAATCGGCGTGGCCCGGAGTGTCAATAATGTTGATTTTATAATCTTTATAACGAATAGCAGTATTTTTAGAAAGAATCGTAATCCCTCTCTCTTTTTCTAAAGCATTACTATCCATTGCTCTTTCATCATGTTGTTCATGATCTCCATATGTTCCTGATTGCTCTAACAAACCATCAACTAGTGTAGTTTTACCGTGGTCAACGTGCGCGATAACGGCGATGTTTCTAATCTTTTGCAAGGTGTTTTCCTCGTAGTTCTCTGTAGTTTAGAGATAAATTTTTCGGGATTATATCTAAAATATACTGTTATTTTTATTACCACACCCAATCTCTTAAACCATATTGTAATCTCAAAGTAACCATATTTTTGGTATTATAAATAAAAAGTGAATACACAATATGAGTAACTTAATTGTAATCGTTGAAGATGAAGAGGATATTTTAGAGTTAATCGAATACTCTTTAAACAAAGAGGGGTTTGAAACCATCGGTTTTTTAAACACTAAAAATGTCAAAAATCTCCTTCAAGAGGAGAAAGTGGACCTCATCATCATGGATAGAAATTTGCCTGGAGTTGAGGGAAGTGAGTTTGTTGCAAAGCTCAGAAAAGAAGGGCTTAACATCCCTGTTATCTATCTAAGCGCAAAAAATAGCGAAACAAATATAGAAGAGGGCTTTTTGAGTGGTGGAGATGATTATATGACCAAACCATTCAATATGAAAGAGCTTATTTTTAGAATTAAAGCAATCTTAAAAAGAACAAATCCTCTCACATCACTCAAAGAACTTGTTTATAAAGATATTGTTTTAAATCTTGATGCAAGAAGCGTCACCATTGAGCATGAAAAGATAGATCTCACAAAACTCGAATTTGATCTGCTTTTTACACTCATTCAAAATCAAAATATAGTTTTAGATCGAGATTATCTTCTTGAACATGTTTGGGGAAATGATGAAGTTTATCAAGACCGCACTGTCAATGTCGCAATCAACCGTCTCAAAGAAAAAATCGACCCCACAAAAGCAAAAGAGTATATTAAAAGTGTGCGTGGCGTTGGCTATACCATTGCTTAAGTAAAGGAAAAAAATTGCTAAAACTTCATAAATATTTTTTATACAATTTTTTAGGGCTCTATCTTGCAACGCTTCTTGTCTCATCGGCTGTAAGCTATTTTGCACTCAAAACGGTTATTTTAGAAAACTCCAAAAAAGAGCTTATTGATATTATCAACATCATCGATCTCAATTTAGAAGATGTGGATAATCTCAACAAGTTTGTCACAAATGTGCACGCTGTTTCAGATAAGCGTATCACCATCATAGACCAAAAGGGTCAAGTGCTTGCAGAAACCAATTTCAACAGAGAAAAAATGGAAAACCATCTCTCAAGGATTGAAGTCATTCAGGCCAAAAATTCCACATATGGATCTTCCATACGCCTCTCAACAACACTCAACAATCAATTTTTATATGTTGTAAAATACACAAAATCTAAAAAATATATTCGTGTCGCACAAAATCTTAGCTCACTAGAAAAAGAGTTTTACACAATTTATATGCAAATTATTATTGTCTATGCTATTTTTATTTTAATCGCATTTATAATTACAAGCAAAATAAGCAAAAGAGTAAACTATGATATTTTTCAAATTTCAAATTACCTCAACGAGATTTCAAACAAAAATTACAAAGCGGTCATTAAAACAAAATATTTCAGCGAGTTTTTACAAATATCGCTTTTACTCAAAAATCTAGTCAAAAAACTAAGCAACCGAGATAAGAAAAAGCGCAAGCATGAAGCCAAGCTCAGACTCATTAACAAACAAAGAAATGACATTCTCTCGGCAATCTCGCATGAGTTTAAAAACCCTGTTGCAGCCATTATGGGATACACACAAACGATTCGCGAAGATGAGCAGATTAACATCGCAATTCGTAATAAATTTTTAGACAAGATTCTCTCAAACGCAAGTAAAATATCTGCCATGATAGACAGGCTCGCTCTTTCAGTGAAACTTGAAAACAATGATCTCTCAATCAGCTACTCCAATTTTGATGTTTATGATCTTTGTGTTGATGTGGCAAACAATCTCAAAGCTAAATATAAAAATAGAGAGATTTCCCTAAATATGCAACATTTCACTCTCCATGCAGATAAGACGATGATAGAGTTAGTGTTAATCAACCTTGCCGATAATGCCCTCAAATATTCTGAAGATGGCATTGAAATCAAAATTTTAGATGCTGTTTTAACTGTCAATGACAAAGGAATCGGTTTTAGTGAATCTGAGAGAGAAAAAATCACTTCAAAATTTTATAGAATCAAAACAAATAGCTGGGATAATTCTATGGGACTTGGACTGGCTATTGTCTCTTTTATTCTCAAGTTACACCACACAAAACTGCTTATTACCAGTACACCAAATGAGGGTTCCTCTTTTGGTTTTAATCTCAAACCACTGATAAAATGAGTGAGATACCAAAATTTTTAACGCCCTTATTTGTAGCATTACAAAAAAAGGGTGCGTCTGCGGTTTTAGCGGGTGGTTTTGTACGTGATTGGCTTCTTGGAGTAGAGGTAAAAGACATTGATATTGAGGTTTACAATATTGAGAATTTTGATGCGATGGCTGAGATTTTACAACCCTTTGGACCGCTTAATTTTGTAGGTAAAAGTTTTGGTATTTTGAAACTCCTCTTCAATGGGTATGAAATAGATTTTTCCCTTCCTCGCTTAGAAAAAAAGATTGCATTAGGTCACAAAGGATTTAGTGTTTTGCTAGACCCCACACTCTCCTTTAAAGAAGCTGCCCTTAGGCGCGATTTTACAATCAATGCAATGGGTTATGATGTAAACAGCGGCACGTTTTTAGATCCTTTTACGGGTTCTACTGATTTAAAAAACAAAAAATTGACCTATGTAAACAAAGCGAGTTTTGTACAAGATCCGCTCAGAGTTTTGCGAGCGGTGCAGTTTTGTGCGCGATTTGAGCTTACATGTAGCGATGAACTCATAGCAATCGCTCGCTCTCTTTGTGAGAATGGAGCTATAAAAGAGTTACCAAAAGAGCGGATATTTGAGGAATTTAGCAAGTTGTTGCTCAGATCTAAAAAACCATCCTGGGGTTTAAAACTCTTTGAAACATTGCATCTCGATAAATATTTTCCCGAAGTAATAGATAAAAATGGTATGTTTGCCTCTATTGATGCCTTTGTAAGTCTAAAAACAGATGATTATAAAAGAGATTTGATTTTAATGTTTGCACTCGTTACATTTCATTTTAACACTCTTGAAGCCGTGAATGGATTTATAAATAAGTTCTCAAATGAAACAGAACTGATGCGCGAGGTTTTAAAGCTCTACATGTACCGCTACAGTTTTAGGGATAAAAAAGTTTTAAGCAATTACGATATTTTGCTACTCAGTACAAAGATACGCATTGAGGATCTTCTACTAATCTATGAAGCGCAAGGATTTGATGTTTACCCTATCGAAAAGAGAGCGAGTGCACTTGGAGTGCTTACATGTAAGCCTGAACCTTTGCTTTTTGGACGGGATTTGATTGCATTTGGGCTCACACCCTCAAAACAATTTTCGCAAATTTTACAAACCGCTTATGATGCACAGTTACAACAACTCTTTCATACTAAAAAAGAAGCTCAAATTTGGCTTGAAAACTTTTTAAAAACTACTTGTTTTTTTGATCTTGTGTGCTCACAAGATTGATTAACGCTCTATTTTTGAACTCTCTATCTCAATTAAAGTGTGCACATTGCCTCGTGGATTATAATCTGCTACAACTTTAAGATATTTTGGTTTTAATTTGGTCTCTAGAAGAGTGTAAATCTCATTGGCACCATTTTCATGCGAAATATGTCGATTTCTAAAAGAGTTAATATAAAGTTTAATTGCTTTTAACTCAATTATCCACTCATCTGGAGTGTATTCTACATAGATTGTCGCAAAATCTGGATAGCCACTTCTTGGACATAAACAACTAAACTCAGGCAATGTAAGTTTGATGAGATAATCACGCTTATGTAAATTTGGCCATATTTCTATATCTTTCTCAATATCGAACTCTTCGATCTCTTTTTCACCATATTTCAACTTATTTCTCCTGTATTATTTTTATTATCGAGGTATCTTCCCTGCATTAAATCTATTCCAATTTCGCAGGCTGTATTATACATATTTTCATCTTCTATCATCTTCATCCATGATAGCGAGTGAAGCATATTGATGCTTACATGTAAGCCTTTTAAAATATCTTTATAGCGGTTTGAACCAAGACCTTTTGTATATCTTGAGTCAAACCGAACCATATCGACCTCAATCTCTCTAAAATATAAAAGACTGGAATGGTACTCACCAAATCTATCAATTGCAATTAATATTCCCACTGCTCTTAAATTTTGAATTATTTCGTTATAACGAGAAACATTATTATAATAATCGATTTCACTAATCAAAAGCACAATTTTATTTTGTATAGAACCATAGGTATCTAATAAATTTTTTACATGTGAGATAAAATGTGGTTCCCTTAAAGTTGTAGGTGAAATAATAATAGAACATTTTCGATTATTTTGTGAGGCGATTTTTGCTATTTTGTCTAATACATAAAGATCAAACTCTTTTGTAAGTCCCAATCTGTTTATAACTGGCATAAATCTATTTTGATGGACTATTTTTTCATCTATTTGTAATTTTATAGAATAATCATCTAAAAAAATGGTTCCATCTTTATGATAAATATTTTGGTTAAATATTTTAAAATTATTATTTTTAATCGCATCAATAATTGCTATTTCTAAAGAGTTCGGATCGATATTTTCTTCCTCTTTTAAAATAGTTTTTGATGATCGATTGAGTACTTGCTGTTCAAAAAGATTGTCTATAAGATAATCTAAATTTTTTGAAAAATTATTGTCTATGATTGACCCTGATATCTGAACATCTATGCCATATATATTACATGTAGAGAATTTTAAACACATAAGATCAATAATTGAGAGGTATTCATCTTTTTTTCCGTGTAAACCTATAATAACATCTCCACCTTTTATATGTCCTAGAGGAAAGTCATGAATCCCTTTAGAAATTAAAAAATCGGATATTTCATGAACTATTTTATAAAGAACAGCATCTCCATTTTTAATGCCATACACTTCATTGATAGTATGAAGATTATCGACACTTAAAAGCAGTATTGAATAATTTTTTGTTAATATCTTTTTTTTTAAAAGCTTATAGAGATATTCACGTGTAAAAGTATGGGTAATTGGATCAGTAATACGCTCATCAAAGCCTCTATAAATCATATATAAAAAGAAATAGATCATAATAGCAAGAATAAGCGTAGCACCTATATAAAATGAGGATGGAATATGTTGCATAGGTTGATTTATAAAAGAAAAGATAGATAAAAGACCTAAAAAAAAGATAGGTAAACCCATGCGAAGTGCAAGTTTAAACCTATTTTCTCTCTCTTTTTTTTCAGTAAATAACATAGAATTTACACGTCGAGATGTTTTACATCTTTTGCATGTGTTTCAATATAATTACGGCGAGGTTCAACCTCATCTCCCATAAAAAGTGTAAAAGTATCTGAAGCAAGTTCTGCATCTTCAATCCCTACACGAAGCAAAACCCTATTTTCAGGTGTCATTGTTGTTTCCCAAAGTTGTTCAGGATTCATCTCTCCAAGACCTTTATAGCGTTGGATATAAGAGCCTTTTTTAGCAAAATCTTTGACTTCTTCAAGCACTTTGATAATATCACCTTCAATTTTTAAATCCCACTCTTTTATCTTTTGAAAGATATAGTTTGCTTCACTAAAGTGTGGCGCAGCAAAAAGATCATCATTAATAACAAGCTCTTCCATCCCACCTTTTGTTTGTACAAAAAGATGAATCTCATCATTTGAAATTGTATGCGTTAAGAGGTTGTTTCCCTTTTCATACAAGAATTCTTGTACTTTAGCAAACATCTCATTTGTTGGAAGTCCAATCAAATCAGGATTTTCTATAAAATAGCGAATAAGATCAATCATCGCGTAACGGCGTTCTAGTGCATCAAGTGAAGTTTTATAGTGATCTACCATTTTGAAAAAAGAGATTAAATCATTTTGTCCAATTCCATCCATTTCATACGATTCCACACCATTTTCAATCAAGAAATCATTCATGTGGCGGTCATCTTTAAAATAAATCTCTTTTTTACCTTTTTTATATCTATAAAGCGGTGGTTGTGCGAGATATAAATATCCATTTTCTACAATTTTTCTAAAGTGACGGAAGAAAAATGTCAAGAGAAGCGTTTGAATATGAGAACCATCAACATCAGCATCGGTCATAATAATGATTTTATGGTAGCGAAGTTTTTCTTCATTAAACTCTTCACCAATTCCACAACCAAGGGCTGTGATCATATTTGTAATCTCTTCAGATTTGAGTATTTTGTCGAGTCTTGCTTTTTCAACATTTAAAATTTTCCCTTTTAAAGGTAAAATTGCTTGAAAAACACGGTCACGTCCCTGTTTTGCAGAACCACCCGCAGAATCCCCTTCTACAAGATAAAGTTCAGAGATTGAAGCATCTTTACTTTGACAATCAGCCAATTTTCCAGGCAATGTTCCAACACTCATAGAATCTTTTCTACGTGTTAAATCACGTGCTTTTTTAGCAGCTTCTCGCCCTTTTGCAGCAAGAAGAGATTTTTGAACTATTGCTTTTGCTTCAATAGGATTTTCTTCAAAATATTTACTGAGTCTTTCATAAGTAACTTTTTGAACTAAAGGTCTAACATAGCCATTTCCAAGTTTGCCTTTAGTTTGTCCTTCAAATTGTGGTTCAGGAACACGAGCAGAAACAATAGCAATAAGTCCCTCAGCAGAATCTTCTCCGCTTATTTTTACATCTTTCTCTTTTGCATTTGAATTTTTTGTATTGTAATTTGCAATAACACGAGTAAGTGCTGCACGAAAACCAGCTTCATGTGTTCCGCCATTTGGAGTACGAATATTATTGACAAAACTATAAACTTTTTCATCATAAGTATCGTTGTACATGAAGGCAATATCAACTTCAATATCTTCTATTTTTTCATTAAATTCATAAACAGAAGCTACTTTCTCTTTTTTATTTAAATCTGCAACAAATTGAGTGATACCACCTTCAAAGTGGTATTCCTCTTTTCTTCCGTCTCGTTCATCACTAAAAATGATTTTAATTTTTGGATTGAGATAAGCGAGTTCTTTAAAACGGCGTGCAAGATAATCATATTCAAATGTCGTTATTTCTGTAAAAATAGTTGCATCTGGAAAAAATTCTATGGTTGTTCCATGTTTGCGAGTATTTCCAGTTCGTTCTAAAAGTTTTTGAGGTATTCCAGCTTTAAATTCTTGATAATGGATTGCTCCATCTCTATAAATGGTCATTTTTAAATCAGCAGAGAGAGCATTGACTACTGAAACACCAACACCGTGTAGTCCGCCTGAAACTTTATAAGTATCTTTATCAAATTTTCCACCAGCATGGAGCACTGTAAGTACAACAGTTGCTGCAGACATTCCTTCTGTTGGGTGCATTCCAGTCGGAATACCGCGTCCATTATCGGATATTTTTGCGGTTCCTGACTTTGTGAGTTCTACTGTGATAGTATCACAGTAGCCTGCCATTGCTTCATCGATTGAGTTGTCTATAACTTCATAAACAAGGTGATGAAGTCCACGATGACCTGTATCACCAATATACATCCCAGGACGTTTTCTAACAGCTTCTAAACCTTTTAATACTTTAATATTGCTTGCACCGTAATTTGCTGAAGAAATTTCGTTTTGTTCCATAATTGCTCCAAGAGAGAATAAATTGTTTTTATTTTAACGAAATATTAATAAGAGAAAGATTTTTTATGACAAATTGCAAGAAAAGAGCCTATTTTGGACTCTTTTTTGAGAGTTTAGATTACGATAGGCATAACAATTGTTTTAAAATTATTGTTTGAAAGGGTAAATGGAAGGTTTGAGTTATTAAATCCTATTTCAAATTCTTGAGAATCTATTTGAGAAAGAAAATCTAAAATATATCTGCTGTTTACTGCTATAACAAAAGCTTCTTCAAAATTTGTTTCATGTGTTATCTCAGTTTTCGCTTCGATATTGTCATTGCTTAAACTCTCAAAAGTGATTGTCTCTTTGAAAAGTGTAATCTTCATATCATTTGAAATCGTTGTAATCTGTTTGATAGAATCGATAATAATACTTTTTGGAAGAACAATAGTTTTTGCTATCTCTTTTGGAATAATTCTTGAATAATCTGGAAATTTTCCATTAATTAGTTTTGTAAAAAAAGTGTACTGATTTGAGTGAATAATAAGATAAGTGTTGTCATAGTAAATTTCAATATTGTCAAAAAAGAGTTTTTGAATCTCTATAATTGCTTTTTTTGGAATAATAAGAGAAAGTTCATTTTCAGTTGCATTTGCAATCGTAACTAGTGCTAAGCGTCTTGTATCTGTTGAAACAAAAGAGATACTTTCATTTTTTATATCGATTAGGGCACCATTGAGCTCAAATTTAGGATTATTTGAATCAATTGCGGGTGTTATTTTTTTGAGTGATTCAATGAGAGTATGTGAGTCAATAGAGATTTTTGGTTTATTTTCATATTCTGGAAATGCTGGAAACTCATTTGATAAAAATGTTGGAAGTTTAAATTTAGAGTTCGCTTGAGTAATATGGAGTGTTTCATTTTTAGTTTCTAAGGTAACTTCTTTATCTTTTAAAATTCTGATGATATCTAAAAGTTTTTTTCCATTGGCTGTAACTTCCCCATCTTCTAAAGCATGAACCTGATCTATTCTTACATGTAAGCCTATTTCATAGTCTGTTGCTTTAAGTGTTAAAACAGAGTTTTCAACTTTTATATAGACATGAGAAGTTATTTGTGAAGTATCTTTTTTTTCTAAAAAGGGTTGGGAAGCTAAAAGTATATTTTCAAGAATAGATTTACCTATTGTAATTTTCATGATATTTCCTATTTATTTTTTAAATTTTTAGTATGTAGTAGTAGGGGGTTGTGCGTATGTGAAAAAATCAATTTTTTCCCGTCACACAGCCATACATTGATGTGAATTTCCATACGAGCAACTTTCACATCTTTTCACTTATCAAATTATATCTTTTTTTTCAATTGCCTAACATGTAAATCTTTTTTTCATTAGGAAGAGGATTTTATCTTATTATTAAGCTCTTCTATTTTTGTTTTAAAATCTTCATCATCTTTAATAAGTTCATTAATTTTTTTCATAGTGTGTGAAATAGCTGTATGATCTTTCATACCAAAGTATTGTGCAAGCTGAGGCATTGAGTTTGTGGTAAGGTCGCGACATAAAAAGATAGCAATTCGTCTTGCATAGACAATATTTTTTGATCTGCTTTTTGATTTGATTTCGCTTGGTTTGACATTGAGCTCTTTTGCTACAATATCCATAATAAGGTCAATTGTGATATTGGCTCTATTTTCGCGTTGTTGCTCTTTCAAAACATTTTTTGCAAACTCTATATTGATATCGATATTCATGAGTTTTGCATATGCATGGAGTTTTGAAAGTATTCCCTCAATCTCGCGCGCATTGCTTTCGATAATTGTAGCAATGTAGTTGATAACATCATTATTGAGTTTTATACGGTTTATTTCGCATTTTTTCTTGATGATATTGATTTTCGTTTCAAGTTCTGGTGGCTGAATATCTGCGATAAGTCCCCATTCAAAGCGACTTTTTAAACGTTCTTCAAGACCACCTATCTGTTTTGGATGTTTGTCTGAGGTAATAATAATCTGCTTTTTTTCATTTTTTAGCGCTTCAAAAGTGTGAAAAAACTCCTCTTGAAGAGAGTCTTTGTTACTCAAAAACTGAATATCATCAATAAGTAAAACATCACATTTTCTGTATTTGTCTTTAAATCTGTCCATATTTCCATTTCTAAGATGACGCAGAAAATCGTTTAAAAACTGTTCTACAGAGGTGTAAATAACATTTTTACCCTGATTTTGTAGAACATTTCCCACAGCTTGCATAAGGTGAGTTTTACCAATTCCAACACCGCCATAGATAAAAAGAGGGTTATATATGCCTCCTGGTTTTTCACTCACACTTTTTGCCGCCGCATAAGCAAACTGGTTTGAACCACCAACAACAAAATTATCAAAAGTGTGTGAAGGGTTGAGCATTGAGTGTTTTATTTTCTCTTTATCAATACTATTTTTTATCTCTTTTGTTTGAGATTCCAATTTTGAGGGTATTGTGATGAGTACATGCAGTTTATTTGGGCCGTAAACTTCAAAAAGATGGGATATTTTTTCTGCAAATTTTGTTTTTATGTAGTTTGCAATAAGTGTATTTGGTGCATAAAAAATAGCATTATCGCTACTAGAGTTTTTATCATCGAATTTGAGTTGTTTGATATAGCGTTGATACTCTACATCAGCAATCTCCTCTTTGAGTTTGAGAAGGATTTTTTCGCCAATATTCATAAAGTGCCTTAAGTGAATGGTATGTGAATAACTAATGTGAATAATATCATTAACTTCAGTAAAATCAAATTAAATAGGCAAAAAAAGAGATGTGAATAAAAAATAAAACTTATGTGAACAGTGTGAATAATATGCAAGAAGTCTATTTTATAATGCTCAAAAAAAGCGAGATTGCAAAACTACAAGAACTCGCAGACAAAACAAAAATCAAAGTAGATATTTTTACAGTCCCTATAAACTCTGTTGTAATCCTTCATTCTTCTTTAATCTGATATAATTTTATTAATACCTAAAAAAAACCAGCAAAAGGCTTTCCTATTTTTTTAATTAATACCCCTTTATGTGAGCAGTTTGCCTCATTTTATACAAATAACAAGTTTGAAGATTTCGAAAAAGCGATTGAGTATTTTACGGTGTTTGGTGGAGCTAAAATCAAGATAGATACCTCTAAACCACTTGAAGAGCTCATAAAAACGGATATTTTAACCAACTATAATTTTCTACATAAACAGGTTTCTTTACTTGTTGACGTAGAAAATACTGCAATTCTTAGTGGTCTTGCGCTTGGAGATGGACGGATTCATTCTGCTTTTAAGCGTGCGCGTATCTCTGACGCTAACGCAAGTGAGATTGCACAAGCGCTGATGGATACGCACATTGTAAGACTACAAAAATCAAGAAAAATTTTTACAAGCTGGGTCGATGATGAACGCGTGAGTGATAAACTTCTCTTTACAACTCCATTTTTGCGTTTTTGGTTTGCTTTTGTTGCGCCTATTTTCAAAGGTATCAAAGAGGGAAACTACGCTGAATTCAACACTCGCTATGAAAACAAGATTGGTGAGTTTAGAGAAGCGGTATTTCAAGAGCTCTCTTACGCACTCTTAAGTAAAAACTTTGAAGAGGACAAAATCGTCGAGATTGGGCAGTATTGGGATAGAGACTGCGTCATAGATATTTACGCAAAAACTGCTTTGGGAAAAAATATTATCGGTACATGTAAGTATTCCAATGCAAAAGTGAAAAAAAGTGAAATCACAAAACTTCAAGAGCTCTCAGAAAAAACAAAGATTCAAGCTGATATTTTTGTGCTTGTTGCAAAGAGTGGTTTTTCAACAGAAGTCAAAGCGCTAAAAAGTGAAAACTTGAAGCTTTTTACGCTTAAAAACTTTAAAAATCTCCTCTAACCTCTCATCTGACGTATGACTTTTGACTTTTGACTTATGTTACAATAACGCCAATTTTAACATAGGATTTTTTATGCAATTTTCTGCTCCATTAAAAAGTAATTCAAAGCGTATTATGCTTTTAGGTTCTGGTGAATTAGGCAAAGAGGTAGCCATAGAAGCGCAGCGTTTAGGGCTTGAAGTGATCGCGGTGGACAGATACCAAAATGCTCCAGCGCACCATGTCGCACACAGAAGTTATGTTGTCAACATGCAAGACAAAGAGGCAATTTTAGAGATTATTCGACGAGAAAAGCCAGATTTTATTTTGCCAGAGATTGAAGCCATTAGTATTGATGCGCTTTTTGATGCACAAGCAGAGGGTTTCAATGTTATTCCAAATGCAGATGCGGTCAACAAAACAATGAACAGAAAAAATATTCGACGATTTGCAGCTGAAGATTTAGGCCTCAAAACGGGTCCTTATGAGTTTGTAAGTACGCTTGAAGAGCTCAAAGCAGCAGCGCAGCGTTTGGGATTTCCATGTGTTATTAAACCTGTTATGAGCTCTTCTGGACATGGACAAAGTGTTGCGAGAAAAGCCGAAGATATTGCAAACTCTTGGGAGATGGCAAAAGAAGCAAGGGGCGATGCAAGCGAATTGATTGTCGAAGCGTTCATCGATTTTGATTACGAGATCACGATGCTTACTGTGCGCAATGGAAAAGAAACAGTGTTTTGTGAGCCAATCGGGCATGAGCAACGTGATGGGGATTATGTGTTTTCATGGCAGCCGATGCGTATGAGTGAAGCAGCAAAACAAAACGCACAAACAATCGCGAAAAAGATTACAGATGGTCTTGGCGGACGCGGACTTTTTGGAGTTGAGATGTTTGTCAAAGGAGATACAGTTTACTTTAGCGAAGTAAGCCCACGTCCTCACGATACTGGGATGGTAACGCTCATCACCCAAAGCCAAAGCGAGTTTGCACTGCATTTGCGCGCGGTTTTAGGCCTGCCTCTTGGATTTACATTTTATGGAGAGGGCGCATCTGCGGCGTTTAAATCCCAAAAACACTCGCTTGCTCCTGTTTTGGAAGTGGATGACTCACTTTTTACAAACAACTCGTTTGTAAGAGTGTTTTCAAAGCCAGAATCCCATCACGGCCGTCGTATGGCAGTGGCGCTTGTTTTTGATGAAGTAGAATCAGCACTCGAGCAAGCACGTCAGCTTATTGGTGGAATTAAAGACGTTTAAATCTAGAAATAGGAAATTATTTTTGTTGCACCAAAGATGATGCCTAAAAAAATCACTGAGCTTAGAAATACAAGCGCAGTGACGACTCTCGGTGCGCAGTCGTAGAGTGAAGCGAGATTGACATTTGCGATAGCAAGAGACATGATCAGCTCAATAAACACGATTCCTTTAATCATAGAGGGAAGATTAAGCGGATACAAAACCGCAAAAGCTAGCAGTGGCAAAATGATAAATTTGATGCTTGAAACAAGTGTGAAAAGGGTTTTATCCAGCGCTTTGATCTTTGTGCCATACAAGTAAATACCAAACAAAAAGAGCTGCATTGTCATAGACGCATACGCACCCATCATCAGCATATTTTCTATAATTATAGAGGGTTTATACCCCGCAAAGCTCAAAACCAAAGCAGCTATTGCAGCCCATAAAATAGGGAGTTTTAGGATGTTGATAAGAGAAGTCTTTGCGTCAAAACTCCCGCGTGAGTAGTAATACACTCCAAAGCTATACACAACAAAAACATTCACAAGATTGACGATAGTTGTATAAGGGATGGAGTCCTCTCCAAAAATGGCGATGTTGATGGGGATTCCCAGATTTCCTGTGTTTCCTATGATGGCGGCAACCGTGGCGATTGAGCGCTCTTTTTGATCTTTGAAAAGTTTTTTTGCTACGATGATTGAGACAAAGAGCACGAGCAAGACGATGACAAAATAGAGTGATGGCGCATAGAGTAGCGTGATATCGACAGGTTTTAAGAGTAAACCCCAAAAAGTGAGAAAAACCTGTAAAAAATAGACATTGATAAGCGTAATGGTTTTATCATCTATCTGCTTTTTAAAACTCATTTTAGATAAATAAC
>JAVHOA010000033.1:0-18969 GCA_036169815.1 Sulfurimonadaceae bacterium | reverse complement strand
CCAAAGCCACGCAAAAAAATATTGATTTGCTTTGGCCATCGCTGCATATTTATTTTACCAGACTTGTTTCCCAACCATCATACTGACCATTGTATTCTAGAGACTGTTCGATAAGTTCTAATGTCAAAGTGTCTATATTATGATAAAATGGAATATCTACGCGATAAAACTTTACTCCATAATCCGGTGCTTCAACACTTGGCTCTATATTGTTTAGAATCTTAAAATTTTCACTCACGATAAATGCTGAAAATATCTCTCGCTCTTGTGGATTTTTAAAATAACTCGTATGTTCAATTGCTCTTTGAATTGTAAGATTATCCCCTGCTTTGCTGAGTTCATCACAGGCATGATGATTATGAATCACCTGCCACTCTATAGCTGTTGGAAAAAGTAGTTTTTCATACACTTCCCACTCACTGTCCATGCGAGATCCTATTTCAAAACTATAACCTTCAAAATGACTCATCGCTCCGTTCACGGTATCGCTCCACTCAAAATCAAGTTTTAAGTAGTATATAAACGTAATAGTTCCTTGAGAAATAACACGTCCAATATACTGACCGTGACGATATCTCAAACATTCCAGTTCTAAACGATCTTCAATGAAACTTATATCATTGATCTCATTTTTGGATATAAAACCATCCTCAGTTTCTGTGTTTAGTTTGACTTTTACGAAAGCTACATAGCCGTGATCTTCCTTTGAACCATCCTCTGAGACGCTGACGTTTAAAGAGATCATCGCTGGATGTGCATCGACGATTTTTATATATTCTTCCCAATATCCTTGCATATTATTATCCTATTTTAAATTTTTTGTTTTATTGCATCTCTAAGCTCATCAAAAACATCTCTTCGCCATCTATCACCTTGACATCTATGCTTTGACACTTTGGACAACAGTATTGAACCTTATCAAGTTCACTTACTACTTTACACTCTTTACACTCTATAGTAAGCGGCTGAATATTCAAAATAAATTCCGCCCCATCACACACCGTCGTTTCCTTAAAAGTGTTAAAAGCAGTCTCCAAAAGATAGGGCTCAATCCCGCTCATCACACCGATCTTCACTACGACTTTAGTTATTTTTTTTGCATTATTGGCTATTGCATGTTCTTCGCACTGCGTCAATAAAGCCTGTACTACGCTATATTCATGCATCTTTTTCTCCTCTATGAATTAATCTCTCCGGAGTTTCTACCGGACATTTTTTATAGACAAAATCTCTTCTTAGAGAATGAAAACTGCTCTTTTCCTCCCAGAATTGGCTATACATCGTGTCTAGTTCCTCTTTATGCTTTGCCAAGATGAGATCTGTATCTTTTTGCAATCTTTGTCTTTTTGCATCAAGAAGTTCAAACCATGCATCTTCATCTTCTGCCAAGCTCTGGGCAAAAATATCAAGCTCATCATAAAACTTGTCCGTTTCTTCGCTAAACACTCTGTCCACCAAACCTATTTTCTCCGCTTCTTTGACAGTAAGAGGCAAAGCATTTTCTAAGAGTTCCTCAGCTTTTACTTTTCCCACTCTTTTTGGCAGTGTATATGTGTGAAACTCACTGCCGCTAAGTCCTATGGTTTTATAGTGCGGATTTAAGACGACTCCATCTCTTGCAACTATATAATCACAAGCCATACCTAAAAAGACGCCTCCTGCTCCTGCTCCACTTCTAAAAGCGGCCACCGTTAAAATATCGTCCGAGGTCAAGACTGAGCGCACCATATCATTCATGGCATTGATGTTACTCCATCCGTCTTCACCCGCTTTTTTGCTGTCTTCTAAGATGTTGAGATGGATACCGTTTGAAAAGAAATCCTTTCCACCCATAAGAACGAGCACTTTGCAGCTTTCTTGTAAAAATTCTACGGCGTACTTCAGACGAATCGATTGTTCAGAGCTAAAAGCGCCGTTATAAAAGTCAAAATAAAGATACGCCACTTCACCTTTTATTTCTGTATAAATTTCATAGAATGTTTCTCTATGATTCTCCATGATCAGTGGGATTCTCGACTCTTTTATCCCTTTGAGTTTTTCTTTTAACACATAAGTTGCAGGCAGTTTAAATTTTAAAACCTCTTTGAGATGCGATATCCATACCGCTCCATCGATGGTTTTAATACACACTGCACCGTCTCTTTTGGCAAATATCTCTTTTGTCTGTGCATTTTTAGCAAGATTTCTTAGATTTTCATCTTCTTCAAATCCTTCTACATGTACGCCAAACAGATAACATTTCACTCCCAACAACTCATCAAGTACTCCGGGAAAACTATCTGAAGCATTGATCTTTTGAATGATCTTTTTTGTAGTATCTTTTTCCCAATCGATAGCTCTTTCTAAAGGTGTTATTTTTCTATGCATAGGTGTGGATAACTGTTTGATTGGCTCAAACGAGCTGTTTTGGAGATTTTTTAAAAGTTTTTTAAGAGCTTTGGATGTCGCCGTGCTTACTTCTTGTCTGTATATAGATGCTTTTTTCGTATCGCGCATAGGAAAGTTTTCCAAAGCATAAATATCTCCGCCATCAAACTCTGCGTTTGCTCGGATAATACTCACGCCCCACTCATCCTTTTCATCAAAAATCGCATGTTCGAGAGAATGGGGACCTTTGTCTCCCAAAACACCAGGATGAACGATAAATGTCGGAATGTTTGTATATATTGACTCAGGAATGAATTTCGTTAGATAGGGACAGATCACAATATCTGGATGAAAACTCTTTACTGCATTTTGCATCAGTTCATCGTTGATGGCAAACTGCACAGACACAATATATCCGAGCTCTCTCATCTCACAAAAAATTCTCTGCGTTAAAGAGTTGAGCACGGTAGCTATTATAAGAATTCTCATCTAATATTGTTCCTAACAGATACGCGGAAGTAGTTCGCCTGTAGGCAGGTCTAAAAATCTTTTCGTCCCATATGAGGAGTTCAAGATCACCTTTGCAATATAAGCATCACTCACCTTCCCTATCGCTACAGCATTTGAAGAGTTTTCAAACTGATGAAGGACCTCAAGCGCTCTTGGTGCATATTCTTTGGGAATAGCAAGAACAAAAGTGCCCTCGTTTGCCAGATTGAGCGGTTCAAATCCAAGCATCTCACAACTTCCATAAACCTCAGAACTTACAGGGATCGTTTCTTCATCCACTTCTATGCAGATATTTGACTGTTTTGCCCACTCATTTAACACTGCCGCCACACCGCCGCGAGTTGCATCTCTCAGAGCCGTTATCTTTATGCCAGCATCCATCAACGCTTTGACTTGAATATATAAAGACGCACAGTCGCTTTGAAGTGAGGAACCAAAATCCATCCCCTCTCTTGCCACAAAAATCGTCGCTCCATGTCTGCCAATATCTCTTGAAAGTAAGATTACATCATCTTGGGTTATGTTGTTTGAACTGATGCCACGCTGTTGTATTTCGCCTATGCCAGTGGTGTTTATAAATATCTTGTCTACAGCACCTTTGGGAACTACCTTAGTATCTCCACTCACTACGATAGCGCCGTTAATTTCTAGTTCTTTTTTCATAGAACGTACGATATTCTCAAGGTCACGGATGGCAAAACCCTCCTCAATGATAACGCTACATGTAAGATATTTTGGCGCGGCGCCCATCATAGCAAGATCGTTACATGTACCGCAGATTGCAAGTTTTCCTATATCTCCACCGGGAAAAAATATCGGCGAAACAGTAAAAGAATCCGTCGAAAAAGCAAGCTC
Organism: Sulfurimonadaceae bacterium; assembly: GCA_036169815.1. Classification (GTDB taxonomy): domain Bacteria; phylum Campylobacterota; class Campylobacteria; order Campylobacterales; family Sulfurimonadaceae; genus Hydrocurvibacter. The sequence goes on along the minus strand of JAVHOA010000033.1, from coordinate 15,237 downwards.
TCCGTTATGGATCACCGCCGCATCTTCGCTTTTAGAAAGAATTTCGTTTTCAAAGGCTTTGTAAAATACTTTGGAAATTAACTCGTTGTTTTCTTCTCCGCCGTTACCATGTGCTAAAGTTACATATTTTGTCATTTTAAAAGATTCCCATATTTATAGTATGCCGCACATGCACCTTCACTACTGACCATACAACTTCCAAGCGGAGAACTCGGTTTACATGCCGTGCCAAAGATCGTACACTCAGGTGGATTTGCCATACCACGAAGAATATCACCGCAGATACAGAGTTTATGATCTTCTATCTCCTCTTTTGGCAGAATATCGTCATAAATTATTTGCGCGTCTAGTTCACTGTACTCATTTTTGAGTTTGTATCCACTCTCAGGTATATTTCCAAGACCGCGCCATTTGAAAAGATCTGCTTTTTCAAAATATTTTTCGACAAGCTGTTGCGCTTTGAGATTACCTTCATAGGAGACTAGTCTCTTATATTGGATCTCCAACTCACAGCGCTGTTCGTTAAACTGACGCACTAGCATCAAAATGGCTTCCATCACATCTACAGGTTCAAACCCAGAAACGACGACTGGACGGTTATACTCTTTTGGAAACTTCTCATATATTTTCGCGCCCGTAATAACGCTTACATGACTCGGCCCTAAAAATGCATCTATCCTGTTGTTGTAACTGTCTACATGCTCATCACGGCTGTCGATAAGCTCGACCATCACTTCAGGCACCGTCACATGGTTGATATGAAAAAAAATGTTTTTGATACCGCGTTTTATAACTGTGTCTATCAAAGCTACAGTCATAGGCGCTGTCGTTTCAAAACCGATGGCAAAAAATATCACTTTTTTTTCTGGGTTTTCTACAGCGATCTTCAATACATCTAAGGGCGAATAGACAAAACGTACATCTGCGCCTTTGGCTCTTGCATCTTGCAGAGATCCCTTGCTTCCGGGCACTTTTATCATGTCTCCCAAAGTAACAAGAATCACATCTTCTTGCTGGCTTAAGATATACGCATGGTCTATGCGTTCTTTTGGCATGATACACACAGGACAGCCCGGACCATGGATAAACTTGATGTTTTGCGGCATAAGCTGAGGAAGTCCGTATTTCATGATTGAATGCGTATGACCGCCGCAAACTTCCATTATATTTATAGGATGAGGCAATTGTTTTGCTTCTTCATTTATGAGTTTTGCAAGCCCTCCGATAACATCAGGATTACGAAATCCATCGTACAAGTCTTTTAACTGTAACTCACTCATTGTAGAGTCCTGTTTTCACAGTTATCATCTTCTAAAACGAGCCTTTCACGTTCCTCTTCATCGAGTTTTTCAAGTATCTCGTTGTAAACTTTTAAAGATTCCAGGGCATCCTCTTCATCTATCTTGTTCATCACAAAACCTATATGGATTAAAACATAATCGCCAACTTTGACACTGCCCTCTTCGACAAGATCCAGACCCGCTTTTCTTGTCACTCCCATGGTGTCCACCACCGCAAGATTCAACTCTTGATTGATTTCTACGACTTTACTCGGAATAGATAAACACATATTACCCTCTCATCTTTCTTTTAAACTCTATCCATTCTATAACACGTTTAATGGAGTTTTCATCTTTAATATTGAGTTCTAAAATATCTACATTTGGTTTTAATTTTCTCGCCTCAGCTTTTTCATGTTCGATGTCATAATCAAAGTATGGTAAAAGGTCTGTTTTCGTGATAAGTACCAAATCCGCCTGACGAAACATTACGGGATACTTTTCTATCTTGTCGCTTCCCTCAGGAACTGAAACAAGCACGATGTTTAAATGGCTTCCAACATCATAAGATGCAGGGCAAACAAGATTACCTACATTTTCCACAAAACAGACATCCATCTCATCTAAATCCATATGATGCAGCGCTTTATGAACCATAAAAGCATCCAAATGACAAGCAGAACCTGTTTGAATCTGATGTGCCATAATCCCTTTAGCTTTGAGTCTATCCGCATCACGGCTTGTTTCTAAGTCACCCTCGACCACGCCAAATTTAAAAGAAGCCAATGAAGCCATATGTTCAAGCATCGTTGTCTTTCCACTTCCCGGAGAACTCATAAGGTTAATACAAAGTACACCATGAGCATCAAAATATGTTCTGTTATGCCCTGCTTCATGGTCATTCTTATCCAGTATCTTTGTGATAACGGCTATTGTCTTTGCATCGTTTAACTGAGGATTGTCATGTAGGTGCTGATGCGCCTCTTGATGTTTATGAGAATCATCGTGGTCATGATGATGCCCCTCTTCATGAGAATGATGGTGAGAATGTTTATCTATTGTTATACTGCAACCGCAATCTTTACACATATCTTTTCCTTATTTTAATTTTTATGCTAACCAAATCTGGCTTCCGACGATCAAAGAGATAACTCCAGCCGTCGCAAACACTCTTCGGACATTTTTAACATCTGTTAAAAGATGCTTATTAATCTGAAGTATAACAGCTCCAAAACCTACAAATACTACAGACACGCCAGCTACAAATGCTAAAATCATAGTTGGGTCAACGCTCGTGCCTTGAAGCATCCCTAAAGTTATGAGCATACCTCGCACTCCACCCATTCCCATAAGAGCACCCATTGTAAGCGCAGAAGAGGAATCAGGTGAAGTTGAGTGAGTGTGTTCTTTTCCAAAATATATATGCACATGTTCCTCTCCTTTATGAAAGTGCTTACTTACATGTATCTTGTTTGCCGCGACAATATATAAAAGATAGATGCCCATCCCGATGATAACCGTTGAAGATATCATATCGCCATACTCTGTGATGGAACTCGGTAAAGAGTATTCCTGTAAAAGTTTTGCGAAGATAAAGAGCATCAGTCCATGTCCAAATGCAAACATGACCGTGATGATAAATGTCTTTTTCATCGATTTACCAATAGAAAAGTCTGCTATTGCAGTTAAATGGTCAGGACCAAAAGCATGTAGTATGCCGTACCAAAATATAAAAACATAACTCATTTCCATAATAGACGCTCCAATAAAGTGAATATTCATTCATTTTGGAAAATTATAGTATATTTCTGTAAAATATAGATAAATATTTTACATTTTTATCAATATAACTAAAATTAATACACAAAAGTCCTGATTTGACCAGGTATTTAAGGAAAATAAAAATGGATAGAACAAAAATTGTAGTCTTAGGTGTCGGAAATATTTTAGAAAAAGATGATGGTATTGCAGTTTATGCAACATCTTATTTGGAAAAAAACTATTATTTTGAGCCTTCCATCGAAATTATCAATGGCGGAGTTGAAGGAATTAATTTACTCAATCTCTTTATGGAAAACGAACATATTCTTATCTTAGATGCCATCAATCTTGATGATGAAGCAGGAAGTATCTACCATATTCCATCAGAAGAACTTAGCGGTTATGGGATAAATACGGGCGGTGCGCATGAAGTGGGTGTGATGCAATGTCTTGATATGCTCGAACTCCTCAATAAACCCCTACCAAAATCAAGTGTCTTGGGTATAGTCCCAAAAACAGTAGAGGTTGGCATCGGTTTGACGCAGGAGATGCAAAATAACTTTTCTACTTATATTGAAACTATTATTAAGATATTGGAAAAAGAGGATATTATGGTCAAAAAACAAGAAACTGTTCTTGATTTAGAAACAATTATCGAACTTTTTAAAAATCCCCAAATAAATACCCGAGAGTACATTAAAAATTGATTTTTTAATGTACGAGGCTAAAAGCCTCTATTATGTTCGATACTCGGATTGGCAAAGGTATGTAAAATTTCTTCTAAAGAGAAACTATCTTGACTTTTTGTAACTTCAACCCCATTCTTTTCTAAAACATCTATAATAGTTTTGATATATTCACTCCAAACTGACCGCAAGATGTCTGTAAGCCCTACTTCCACAGAAATGATATCCTCAGGCGCAATAGAGATAAGTGTCGTATTTGCCATATGATTTGCCATCGAACATATCTGAAGCATTTCGGCAATTTCTACCTCATTTGCTGTTTTTTTGATAAGTGTTCCATCTAAAAACTCATTACAGCTTTTAATTGTGATAGTTCCAGCTTTTATTTCATCATCTGAAGCGGTATTTACGATGATAACCTCAAGAAATTCTTGGAGTAGAGGCATCAGAAAAAATCCTAGTGTGCCACCATCTACAAACTCTATTTCAGGGTTAAAATTATAATTTTCTTTTAAATACTTTACTGCATAAAGACCAACGCCCTCATCTTTAAAAAACGCATTTCCAGAACCTATAAGGGCTAATTTTTTATTCATATTTCTCTCTATTTTTTAATGCATAGTAAATCTGTCCAAGAGCGATAGAGCCATCATTTACAGGTGTTGCTTTTTGTATATAGTAGCGCAATTTTCTTTGTTGGAACTCTTTGGCGAGAAGAGTAACAAGGCTTTTATTTTGAAAAACACCGCCGCTGAGAACGATAGGCAGTAAAGGATATTTTTGTGCTATTTCCAAGATGATATTTACAAGAGTGATTATAAATCTTGAACAAACCTCCTCTTTTTGCCTTACATGCGCAGTGCCCTGAGGGTGTAAGAGCTCTTGTATCATAGAACTGATATCAATCTCGCCGTTTTGAAGAGAATAGGTAAACCCTTTTTCGCTATCGATTTTTGTTGCAAAAGATTCTACAAGCAGACCGCTTTCTCCCTCGTAGCCCACTATTTGCTTTATGCCACAAAAAGAAACCACTGCGTCAAAAACTCTTCCAACTGAGCTTGTAAAAGGTGAGTTTAATCCCTTTTTCCACATTACATGTAAAGCTTTTATCTCTTCTATAGTAAAACTTTTAATCGTCTCACTTTCAAGTGTGAAAATCTCTTCAAGTCCATAAATATCAAACAACAGCGAGAGTGCTATGCGTCTTGGTTCTTTGACCGCTTTCTCTCCTCCAAGTAGACGAAATGGTTTGATATGGTGCACTCGCTCAAACTCTTTACAATCTGCTAAAAGTACTTCTCCTCCCCAAAGTGTATGGTCATCTCCATAGCCCGTTCCATCAAAACAAAAAGCCAATACTTTTTCATCCAAATTATACTCAGCCATACACGCGAGTGCGTGAGCATAGTGATGCTGTACCTCTAAAAGCTGGATGTTTGGATTTTCTTTGACCATCTGCTTTGCCCATTTGGTTGTCTCATACTGGGGATGTTTATCACATACGATGATATCAGGCTCAAACTCATAAAACTCTCTAAAGGTTTGAAGCGTTCTTGTAAAATATTCAAAAGCCTCCAAAGAGTTTAAGTCGCCGATATGAGGTGATAAGATGATATTTTCATCAAACGCAAGTGCGAGAGTATTTTTTTGATTTGCACCTACTGCCAATATTTTTTTGGCATACTTTTGCGTTAGTAACATACTCTTTGGCGCGTAACCTCGGGAATGTCGCATAACAATGCTCTCTTTTCCGCTTTGCATCACAACGCTGTCATCACAGCCGTTGACAATCTCTCTGTCGTAAGTGAGTACGGCATCGATTACAAGCCCGAGTTTTAAAAAGATATCTTTCTCATCTATAATAATAGGCTCGTCACTCAGGTTTGCACTTGTCGCAACGATGGGAGTTTGAAGCTCTTGTAAAAGCCTTACATGTAAGGGTGTATAGGGCAAAAAAACACCGAGTCTATCGATATTTGGAGCTACAAATTTTGAAAGTGTTGTTTGAATTTTTTTTTCTACTATGACGATTGGACGTTCACGACTTTGAATGAGCGCTTTCTCTTTTTCGTTGATATTAGTTTCTCGTCCTAGTGTCTGCATATTTTCAAACATTACAGCCAAAGGCTTGCTTGGACGTTTTTTTCTTTCTCGCAGCGCGAATACAGCCTCGTCGTTTAAAGCGTCACACACGATATGAAAACCGCCTACTCCCTTGATAGCTACTATTTTCGCCTCTTTAATCAGCTTACATGTAAGCGTTATGGCTTGGGAATTTTTTGCTATTTCTTTACCATCACAATCTAAAAGAGTGAGCGTTGGGCCACAGTTGGGACAACTGATAGGTTCTGCGTGGTAGCGTCTGTTAGAAGGATCTTCATACTCGGCTTGACACTCTTTACACATCATAAATTTTGCCATTGAGGTATTTTTTCTGTCATAAGGAAGTGATTTGATGATGGTGTATCTTGGTCCGCAGTCGGTGCAGTTGATAAATGGGTACGCATATCTGCGATTACGCGGATCTTGCATCTCCGTTTTGCATTTTTCGCATAAAGAGATATCAGGAGAAAGCATTGTAAAAGCAGATGAGTTTTTTTGAGACTCTAAAATAGTAAATCCCAAAGAGCCAGTTATCGGCAACTCTTTTACATGTAAAGAGTCAATGCGGCTTAGCGGCGGTGGATTTGTCTCTAATGCATGAAGAAATCTTTCTATCGCCGCATTTTCACCCTCAAGCTCAATGCTTACTCCATTAGAATCATTTAATATGAATCCAGAGAGATGCTGTTGATGAGCTTTGTGATACACAAAGGGACGAAATCCGACCCCTTGAACAATCCCCTTGACTCTGACCTCTACTCTTTTAGAGATAGACTCCGCCGACAACAGCGTTCTCCTTGCCTATTGGATAGTTCATATTTAAAAGTGGCGGGGTTAGTTTTAGGTTTCTTTGCATCCTGCTAAAGAGTGACTGATTTGCAAAATGAGTGCCACAAAGGATGATATGTTTTGCCTTTGTTTTTCCCTGTATTTCTTTGATAAGTTCACTAAAATAATCTCCCAAAGACTCAAATATAGAGTAACTAAGCATTACACTATCAACTCCGCCAAGTTGATAACTGACAATGCTTGATAAAAATGCAATATGGTCAAAGCGATTGTCTTTGACATGCGTATCTATCTGAATACCGCCTTTGCCGACAAACTTCAAGGCTTCTTTTGTCACGCCACGCATCGTTTCATCTTCAATCCCAAGGACAATGGCCGTAGCCACAAAAAGGTTAACTTCCCCTTTTGTCTCTAAAGCTTCCAGTTTTTCATACACGAGAGGCATCTTCGTTTGAAGATTGGTAATAAGGCGATCTGAGCCTTCTCTAAGTGTTCTCATCTTTTCTAAAAGATCCGCTGCGTTAAAGTCTTTCTGCGGCACTATTTTTATAACTTGTTTTCCGTCATAGTATAAAAATGAGGCTTCCTCATCAAAATAGACTCCGACACAGCCGCTTCCAAAAAGCTGGTGCTCGGCCACAACTGACATAAATGAAGCTGTGTCTTGATGCATAAGCAACTGATTTGAATGCCATTGCTCAGCGTCGTGACCTTCTAAAACCATTACTTTTGTGGCTTTTGTAGAGTTAAAATGTTCCATCTTATCAAAGAGCATCTCCTCATCCACTTTTGTGCCTATAAGACCATGTGCAACGCTCAAAGTCTCGGTTGCGGGTGAAAAAGAAGAGGGAAAACTTACTCTTTCACCTGAAGCAATAAACTGGATATCTTTGTTAATAAAAAGTCTCATATCCTCTTGGTGTGTTACCTCAAGATCATAATCCATTAAGATATCGGCACTTGCATCTTTATCCACATCTTCATAAGAGATATAATCGATTCCAAGTGTTTGCAACTCTTTGGCGAGTAAAATACTAAACCCTTCATCAGGGTATTTTACATCCGTAGTATTGCCAACTTCACGTTTGAGTTCTTCATCTTTTATAGCTACATGTAAGATAGGACGCTCAATGCTAAGGAGTGCATTAAACTCTTGTTCTATCAAAGAGAGATAATCTGTAATCTTTTTCGCGTTTATCACCATAAGCACGGAGTTATTATTAGTCGCGCTCGTTTTATAAAAAACTCTGTATCCAAAAGTAGTCTTGATAAGCACTCTTTTATTGTCTTTTAATGCTTTTGCGCTCACTTCAAACATGGTTCGAAAACTGCCTGCATCATTTGCATATCGCTCACTATTTTTATTCATGAGTCTTACCGCTGTTCCACATTTATGACAACTATTAATGTGGTGACCTTCTCTTATGCCTACGTTACTAGTCTCACTTTTACAATCATTACATGGCTGAATAAAATGAAATGAAGTATTTTTACGCTCATAAGGGAGAGTGTTTAAAAAACTATATTTTCCCCCACAGTGTGTACATGAAGTAAATGGATAATAGTATCTTCTCGAAGAGGGATCAAACATCTCTTTTTGACAAGATGGACAAAGTCCAAGACCTAAAGGATAATTATCTGTACATGTAGGCAGATCATGAGGCTCACCCTCAGCTGTGTAATGATCACTTTTAGTTAAAAAACATGACGCTGGAAGTCTCGCTGCAATAGACTCTAAACAAGCCTGAAGCTCTGAATTGTCAGAGTCAAATGCAAAGATAAGTCTGCCTTTTTTATTTGCAGCAACTGCTTTAATACCAAATTCTCTAATGATACTGACAATGTAATTTTTTATATAGACTTGAGAAGAGATTGTGTGAAGTTCAAGCACGAATGCCATGGTTATCCTTTATGTAATCAGACACTTAAATGTCTGATTACGACTATAAAATTTTATTTCTCTTTAACGAACTTACTTCCACCAAAGACAATAGCGATGTCAGCCTCTTTCCAAAAAATAGTTCTCCATACTTGATAGTAAATATGAAACACAACCCAAGTGATAATATACCACATCGTATAGTGGTGCACAATTCTAACATCCATAATCGTTCCACCACAAACCCCGAGTGTCCAATCAGTGGAAATGTGCAGCATCCAAGGCCACCATTTTCCAATAGAACTAAGTCCTGATTCAAGCCCTGAAACGTAGAGTTGCAGTCCTGTAAGAAGCATCCATGCTAAAAGCAGATGGAATATCAAAAAATAAACCGAGTTAAAACTATCACTATGCGTAGAATCAAATTTCTTACGTCTATTTAATGTTGCAAGGTTAATAATAACCTCAATAAACTGAGCAATATTTTTGCCTGTAGGGATCACTTTTTTATATGCTTTTTCAAAACGACTGAAAAAGAAAAGATAAGCAATCACTACTGATGTGACGTCAAATATGATAGCGACAATAAAATGTCCCCATCTGTTCCAAGCCATCACATACTTGTCAACCGCACCATCAGCGATAAATGTCTGATAGTAAGGATGACCAATATAGAGACCCGTAATAATTGCGACAACCATAGAGATCGCATTAGCCCAATGGATAATGCGTCCGGTAGTCGTCATACGTTTGACCTGTTTATATTCAGAGTTCATAATAATCCCCTTAGATACTGCATTGCGTATCTATTTTATAGACACCCAACTCTTTACCTTTGGTATCAACTACGTGAACGGCACAAGCGATACAAGGGTCAAAGCTATGGATAGTACGGATAATCTCAAGCGGCTGTTCAGGGTTAGCGACTTTCGTACCGATAAGACTCGCTTCATAAGCACCCATTCTTCCTTTGTAATCACGAGGTCCCGCATTCCAAGTAGAAGGCACAACAGCTTGATAATTCTCAACTTTTCCATTTTCAATGCGAACCCAGTGACCAAGAGAACCACGAGGTGCTTCAGCTAAACCCATACCTTTTGTTTTGACACTCACTTTATCAAAATCAAATTCTGTCCAAGTTCGAAGATCACCAGAAGCCGCATTTTTAGCCAGTTCATCTGCCCACTCTACCATAATATCTGCCATGAGTTCTGTTTCAACCGCACGTGCTGCAGTTCTACCAACTGTACTAAAGAGCACTAATATAGGAAGGTTACCGCGTTTTAGAAAGTTTGTCACATATTTTGTGATACGTTCATCTTTACGCGCCACACCGATGATCATACGAGCCAAAGGTCCAACCTCAACACGAGTATCATTGTAGATAGGTGATTTAATCCAGCTGTATTTTTCACCAGTTTTAAGATATGCAATACCATCAGAACGTTTATCAAGACCTGTATAGTGAGGAATAGTCTGTCCATCATAAGGATGAAGAGGTTTTTGACCCTCATACCATGCGTGAGTAACATCTTCAGCTATTTTACTCTGGTCAACATCTTGGACTTTAGAAATATCCCCACCATAAACGATACCGCTTGGAAACAGTGTTTTCGCTTTATAAAAGCCTGTGTCATCCAAACGGAAATCTCCATAACTCATATAGTTGAGCAGACCCCCGCCAGTTCCGCCAACACCTTTACCTTCCATAAGCTCTGTAAATGTCGCTTTTGAATCAGTCGCTTCATCAGCGTACATTGTTCCAGCCATATAAACATCAGGAAGATATGCTTCTTTAACAAATTTCGTGCCATCTGCAAGTAGCTGTTTGAAAAGTGCTATACGAGCAGGATTTTCTATATCTTGCACACAGGTTACTCCGCCAACGACGATAGACTGAGGATGCGGATTTTTACCACCGAATATCGCTTGCATCTTCGCTAACTCACGTTGAATATCAAGCGCTTTTAGGTAGTGAGCTACACCTATAAGGTTTTGTTCTGGAGTGAGTTTATAATGCTTATTGCCCCAGTATCCATTTCCAAATATTCCAAGACGGCCTTGTTTTACAAAAGTTGCTACACGATCTTGTATCGCTTTAAATTCACCTTCACCATCAGTATAAGGAGTTACTCCAGCTACAGTTGCCCATTTTCTAGCTTCTGCGGCAGTTTTTACAGGATCCGCTGAAAGGGCAGAAACAACATCAACAAAATCAAGTGCATGAAGATGATAGAAATGCACCAAGTGGTCATGCATATAAAGTGCACCTTGAATAAGGTTACGAACAATACGTGCATTTTTTGGAATAGTTACCCCAAATGCATCTTCTACAGCTTCAATCGATCTTTGATAGTGGGTTCCAGTACAAACACCACAAATACGCATAGCTAAAAGCCCACAATCACGAGGATCTCTTCCTTTTAAAATCGTTTCTATTCCACGAAACATCGTAGAAGAACTATAAGCATCTATGATGGTATTATTTTCATCAATAACAGCCTCAATTCTTAAATGCCCCTCAATACGTGTAATTGGATCTACTACTATATGCTTATTACTCATTACGCTTCTCCTCCATCATCTTTTTTACCACCCAATGCACTCGCAATTGCATGTATACCAATACCAATACCTGCTGCTGTAAGAAGGCCTAGACCAAATTCATCAACCGTTTTCTCAACGCCACCTGTTGGTGCTTTTATTTTTGCATTTGCCATTGGACGCTCATATGCATATTTATCCCAGAAATCAGGCTCAGAACAACCTATACAACCACGCCCAACACCGATCGGCCAGTTGACTGCTTCGTTATAACGTACGATTGAACAGTTGTTAAAAGTCATAGGACCTTTACATCCCATTTTATAAAGACAGAAGTTATTTTTTGCACCCTCATCGCCCCACTCTTCTACATATTCACCCGCATCAAAGTGTGCACGTCTTTCACAGTTGTCATGAATTCTATAACCAAATGCAAATTTAGGACGTAATAAAGAATCCAGTTCAGGAAGTTGTCCTGTTAGAACATAATTCATTACAACACCAACCATATTTACTGGATTAGCAGGACATGCAGGAATATTTACCAGAGGTTTGCCTTTGACAACATCCATAACTCCAACAGCTCCAGTAGGATTTGGAGCAGCTGCAGGAATGCCGCCAAAAGTTGCACATGCACCAACAGCTATGACCACTACGGCATCTTTTGAAACACGCATCAAGTGATCATGAAAAGTCTCTCCACTTGCACCAATTGTCCCATATTGACCATTCATACCCATAGGAATAGAACCTTCAACGAAAAGCAAAAACTTGCCTTTAAAAGTTTCTATCGCTTCATCAAGCTGTTTTTCTGCTTGAAATCCTGATGCAGCTTGCAGAGTTTCGTGATATTCAAGAGAGATAATGTCAAGTACGATCTCATCTATTTTTGGTCCATCAGAACGAAGAAGCGCTTCTGAGTTTCCTGCACAATCTTGGAGCTCAAGCCAGATAACCGGAGCACGGTTCATGAGCTCGGCCGCTTCTGCGACTAAAGGTGAGAACATTGGAGGAAGCATAAGCATCGCAGTCGTAGCGCTTACCCATTTCATAAAATCACGTCTGTCAATACCATTATCATTTAGTAATCCACTAAAATCCAATCTATTAGCAGGTTGTGAAGCACGTAGCTCACTTAATCTTTTTTGACACTTTTCAAACAGATCCAAATAATAAGACTCACCTTTGTTCGTCTCAACTCGAGCACTCTTTGAAGTAAACAGTTTCTTTACTCCCTCTATTCTATCTGACATCCTCGACTCCTTATAAAATGAATGTTCATTCACTTAACAACATTTTAAAAGAATTAATCTTCAAAATTGCTTAAATAATAAAAAGTTATATATTAATTTTCTTAATGTGTAGTGCAGACGGAACAAACATCAAAACTTTTAAACACAAGTTCTGCTATTTCAATATTTTCAAGTCCTATCATTGCCTTTTGCGAGACACCATGATTTTCATTAATTCCCCCGCATAGGTTCCACTGAGTCGGCGTAATAATCTCATAGCTTTTGATAAGAGCATCCTCGATAACTACCTTATGGATGAGTGTTCCTCTAGCCGCTTCCACCGCAGAAGAGCCGCTTGAGTTAAAGCTAGTTATCTCCATTTTTGGTTTTATATGGGATGGTTCACTTAAGTCTAACTCCGCAATAAGTGATTTACAATGTAGCAATAGCTGTGAGATTTCACATACTCTTGCCAAAATTCTTGTAAACATACTGTCTTTATATTTTCTATGTGCATCTTTTATCAGTGGAGTTTTTCTTACCATTGCACGAGCCAAAGGGCCCACTTCATAATATTTTCCAAGGTAATGAACACTTTTAGCAAATGATGTCGTCGATGCAGATTCTTCAACATCTCCAAGAGATAGATTATTTGTCACTCTCGTTTTAATCGATTTACCCTTAGTAAAATAACTGCTTTCACCAAACACTATAAATCTGTCATAGCTCTTTCCATGGTCCAGCCAACCATTTGTCTCTATAAGATTCAGGATATTTACCAAATCTCCTCTTTTACTCAATACATTCATCACGTTATCGCAGTTTTGTAGCATCTCAATATCTACATCAAGCATATTTTTTTCAAAAAATGCAATCGTCTCTTCGATATAATGCCCTAGTTTAATCAGATCCATTTGTGTAATTTCACAAACGACTCCGCCAACAATTGCATAAGAAGTATGGGGATACTGACCGCCAAAGAGTGCTATGGCTTTTCCCATGAGTTGCGATGGCGTGACTGCTTTCATCACATTTTGTTTGAGTCCAAAAAGAGGAAAGATCGTCAAGTAAAACCACTTAAAATGATTTTGTATCAGTTCAAAATTAAGCGTCAATTCTCTTATGATCTTTGCTTTGTTTGAGATTTGTATTTCATCATAACAATCTTCTAAAGCTCGAACCGTGGCTATGAGATGCGCATGTCCGCAGATGCCGCAGACTCGTGGATTTATGACTAAGGCATCCAAAGGTGATTTACCTTTGAGAATATCCTCTATATGACGTGTCGACATAAAATCAACATCTACTTTATCAATTTTGTTATTTTTAAAATGGAAATTGAGTTTGGCTTCGCCCTCTATTTTTTCTATAAGTTTAATCATCAAATAACTTCTTTTGTAATCTATCTATCTTAAAGGCTTTCGTGATCCCCGCAAGTGTTAAATAGACTCGCTTATTTACGCCAACTGGCAGAAATTCTGGAATGCCCATATTTTTCTTTGTACTAAAAAGATTTTGTTTTGGGAAGCTCGGTTCGGTACATCCCATACATGGAAGCCCTGCCCTTGTTTTGGAATTTATCTCATTCCAAAGTATCTTGTTACAGCTTCCATGCGTCAAAGGACCTTGGCAACCATGATCGTAGAACATACATCCCTCGAGTTCACCGAAGTGGTGATTATCTACTTTATACTCAAAATATTCATTTCTCGTACATCCATTGTGTACTGTATATGCAAAATATTCTTTTGGTCTTAAATAGGCATCAAGCGTTAAGTCTAGCCCTTTTTTTATAGCATAAAGTGTATTTACTAAGGTCTCAGGATGGATCGGACAACCCGAAATGGAGATCGTTTTTTCAAAGAGATGATTAAACTTCTCTGTACGTTTATCTTCTCTAAAGTGTAAACCGGAAACATTTTTATAGTGGCTTTCTTTAAAGATACCACCAAAAGTGGCACATGTTCCTACCGTAACTATCTTTGTCACGATTTTTGAATATTTTTTAATGATGTCTATACCCAAAACATCTGCTTTTATAAAATCATCTGCTATAGCACCCTCAATGAGCAAGATATCACAAGCAACATCTTGCGAAATAATATCTTCCAAGGAATACTTAGAATCGATAATGGGATGATATATAAATTCAAAATCATTAAAAAACTGTTCTAAGTGTGGATAGTTTAAAAAAGAGTGCGTATTTCCATTGCAGGTCATCAAACCAAGCCATAGAATCCTCACTTTTTTTTTCATGGTTATGCGCTTAGGGCTTTATATATGTTATCTGATACATCATCAATATATTCATTGAGCGCTTTTGGCAGTACATTTTCACCCTGTAAAAATACCATACCACCCAAATAACCCATAAAAAGTCCAAATGCATTAAAAAAATCTTGATCTCTAAGATCTCCGCATTTGACACCCTCTTCAAAATAGATCATGATCTCTGTCACAAAATCGTTGACGCAAATTATACCTTCACAGCCATCTCTAAACACTTCCCTCGTTGAAAGATAGATTCTTAAAAAATAGTCTATCATCTCTGGTTTTACCGAAGCTGTCTGAAAATAGACCTCGACAATCTTTCTTGTTTTTTCCTTTGTAGAAATATTTTCTTCATTAATAGCTTTTATCTTTTTTCCAAAATATGAGGACACAAATTTTATGATCTCTTTTGCAAGTAAGTCTTTAGACTTAAAATAATTATACATATTCCCGACGCTCATCTTTAAAGAGAGTGCAATATCTGTAATAGTCGTGTTATAAAAACCCTTTGAAGCAAAAAGACTCAATGATGCCAATATTATCTGTTCTTTTTTTCGTTCTTTTTTATCAACCAAAATATCTAATTCCTTTATTATGAATAATAGTTCAGTATTGTATCAATAATTTACAATATTAGCAATTATTTATACGATCAAAAAAGAGGTAACTTTATCAATACACTGGTAATATTG
>JAVHOA010000032.1:0-19115 GCA_036169815.1 Sulfurimonadaceae bacterium | reverse complement strand
CGATTCAAATATGGTTCAAGCATACCTAACACTAAACTTCTAATTAAAGTTTAAACCCCAAGTTCCGCCCCGCGCGGAACTTTTTTCTCCTCAAAAACCCCAAAACAAAAACATTTAAAATACACAAAAGTAAAATTTTTCGAATTGGCGTATAAAAATATTTTTTTATGATAAAATAATTTAAACTCAAAAAACTATTTGAAGGATTGTGTAATGACTAAGATTGAGATTTTAGAGTATTTAAAAAATCAAAAAGATGATTTACATCAAAAATATGGGATTATTTCTCTTGGTTTATATGGCAGTTACGCTAGAGATCAAGCAACAAAAAATAGTGACATAGATATATTTTACGAAAGAGATAATAGTTTTGAGTTAGAAAGTGGGTTGGAATTTTTAAACTTAAATGAAAAATTAGCCAATGATTTAAAAGTCTCTAAAGTTGACTTTGTTTCACTAACCTTCATGAATCCGATAATAAAATATTACGCAAAAAAAGATTTTATTTATGTATGATTCAAAGAATTTAATTTATATTTTTACTATGCTGGAGTGTATTGAAAAAGCTTGGATCTATACCAAAGGCTTTGAGAATCCAAACGATTTTATTTGGGCAAATGAGCAAAAAGAACTCAATGCAACTATCTCGCTTTTTATAGCTATTGGCGAAGAGGCTAAAAAAATCGATTCTCCTTTAAAAGAAGCAGTTCACTGTGATTTGTCTCGGAAAGATATTGCTGGAATAAGCGATAAAATTTCACATGACTACAGAGGAATTGATGCAGATATTTTATGGATAGTAATCAAAAAAGACCTTCCAAAACTAAAAGATTCTCTTATAGAGATGGCATATAAAGTGTGTCCTTCTGAAGAACTATTGCATGCGTTCTTATCTTCTCCTCATTATAAACATATTCAATATTTAAAATAAAATCTTAGCGTCAATCCATTTCATCATCTAATCAAAGTTCAAGCCCCAAGTTCCACTCCGCGTGGAACTTTTTTCTCCTCAAAAACCCCAAAACAAAAACATTTAAAATACACAAAAGTAAAATTTCCCAAGATAGATTTTCAGTTTTTCTTTTTTATGAAAGTAAATGATACAATATATAATAACTTTCAAGGGAGTCTTTTATGCATACAATACAATTAAAAATTGATGATAGTATTTTTGAAAAATCTATGGGATTATTAGATATATTGCCAAAAGATAAAGTTGAGATTACAGATACAAATGAGTATCCAAGCATCTCTTTTGGTGAAGCAAAATTAAAAGTTGAAAATGCTATCAATAATATCTCTAGTAATTCTGGAGTATCTTTAGATGATGCTATCAATAAAGTCCTAAACTCATAGATGCAATAGAAAATAATCGTTGAGCCAGAACTCAAAATGACCTACAAAATATTTATAACTATATTTCAAAACAAGATTCAAAAACAAAAGCACAAACTTTTATCACTGAGCTTTACAGTTCAATAAAATCTTTAGAAGAGATGCCTTTTCGGTGTAGAAACACTCTTTATTCAGATGATAAAGATACAAAAGATTTGATATACAAAGGCTATACGATTGTTTTTAAAGCTATAGATCATCAGGTTCATATCTTATCTATATTTAGACAGCGAGCTTACTAAATTCAAACGCCAATTCAACTCATTACTAAAACAAGATATTGAGATTTCTAAAAAACATTTTGAGTATAAACCAAAGTAAAAGTTCCTAAGATAGATTTTCAGTTATTATTTTTTATAGGGAACAGTTGGAAGATTTTTTCCAAGCACTACCATCATTCCGCCATTTAAGTCATAAACTTTATAACCCATTTTTTGTGATAAAAATGTAGAAACGATTTTTGTTCTACTTCCTGTTCTACAAATAAGTGCGAAAGGCTTATTGACATCTACTTTAGAGGAGAGTTCTTTTAAAAAAAGTGGAATGTTATACGTACCTCTTTCATCAAAAAAAGTGATAGGAATAGCTCCCTTTAAAAGACCCGTTTCCCTCCATTCGCCCTGTGTACGGATATCCACCACGGGGATTTTTTTGTTTAAAAATGCCATACTTGGAGTAATGGTTGTGACTTCTGCAACCAAAGCTGTGGTGAGCAAAAAAAGAGCCAAAAAGAGTTTTTTCATACATGCCTTCCTCTGTGTAAGTTAGTATATAATTGTAGTCATCATAAACTAATAGTTAGGTAAATAATGTCAAATAAAATTGAGTCCTCTTTAAGGCTAAAGTATATCCGAGTGTTAGAGAGATTTTACAAAAGTGTTGTGGCTTATCTCTCTATGCCTGAGGGGATTAGTAAAGAGGGATACGGCAAAAAAGTAGAGAATAATTTGAAGTATTTTCAAAAAGTGCAAAGTGTTGTTTTATACAAAGGTGAGTTTAGCGATTTAGAGGCTTTTGTTAAAGAGATGATTGCTAAAGCTGCTAGCGATGAGTCGATAGAATCGATAAAAAGTGATATTTTATCTCGATCAAATAAACTCGAGAAAACTAAAAATAATAGAAAATATAAAAAAGATAAACATAAATCGGAAAAGTTCTCCGAGTGGTAGAAAATCTACATAGTTTTATAATTATATGTGATAGAATTCAGATATATTTTTAAGATACTAGGGGTAACAATGGGTTTCTTTAACAACATAAGCATTCACAAAAAGATGACATATCTTCTTGTATTTGTTACATTTTCAATCTTTTCTGGAGCAATTTTTGTATTTTTTGTTTTAAGTGGTATCAATACAAAATTTACAGCTTTAAAAGAAAAATATGTCGCAGGTGAGGTGATTACCCTTTCTATAGAAGCGGATATGAACTACGTAAGCAGAACAGATAGAGATATCATGCTGGGTGGTGATTATAAAAAAGATATAGAAAAGATTACAGAGCGCATAGAAGCTATCTCTTCAAATTTCAAAAAGCTCAAAGAAACGGCCGTAGATGAGCAAGAACGCCAGCTCATAGAAGAGGCTGAAAAATCAACTATGTTTTTCTTGCAAAATGCATCGACGCTTATGAAATCTCTTAGCTCAGAGCAAATTCAAAATGATAAAGAGGGTATCTATAAAAAATATAGAGATACACTGACTCCATTTGCAGAAGTTGCGCGAGAAAGCTTCACTAAAGTTGTTTCACTCAAAGAAAAATCTCTTGAAACTGCGGTATCAACTATGTCGGCAGATACTGCATTTTATAAATACCTTGCCTTGATTTCGGGAGTAAGTATTGGTATTGCTGTATTAATTGTATTTCAAATTCTTGCCCGTTCTATCGTTAGCGAGATACGCTCTTTTACTGAGATTATGAAACACGCCGCAGAGGGTAATTTTGAGCATGAACAGATTACGAAAAATGAGCATACTGAGTTTGGTGTAATGGGGATTGGACTAAGCTCTTTGCTCGATCAGATTGCAGATTTTGTGCATCAAATTAGTAGCTCGATTTCTAAAGCTTCTCAAGGGGATTTTAGTTTCAAAATCCATGCAAACGCTATGAAAGGCGAATTTGTAACTGCCATCTCTCTTGTCAAAGGTAACATCGACTTGATGGAAGAGCAGGAACAAAAAAAACAACAAGATAGTTTCAATGCGCAGATAAGTCAGTTGAGCATCCGCGTTACTGAGAGTATGACCTTGATTCAAGATGATTTAACTAAAAATATTCAAGCACTCAAGAACGTCACAAGTGCCACGAGTTCTGCCGCTTCTCAAGCAAATGACTCAAAACAAAATATAGATGTGATTGTGGGCGAACTCGAGGCATTAAAAGAACAGGTCGGAGTTAATCATAGTGCTATTGATGAACTTGCTTCCCAAGCGGAAAATATCACATCTATAATAGAACTTATTACAGATATTGCCGATCAAACCAATCTTTTAGCACTCAATGCCGCCATAGAAGCGGCTCGTGCAGGAGAACATGGTAGAGGATTTGCAGTTGTTGCTGATGAGGTGAGAAAACTCGCAGAACGTACCCATAAAGCAACTGGAGAGATTTCTGTTTCCATTAAAACACTCCAACAAGGCATGAACGAGATTCAAACAAGTAGTGATGTTATGCGAGATGTTGTAGAGGAATCAACACATAAAATTTATAAATTTGAAGAGATATTGACAGAATTGAGCGATAACTCTACAAATATTGTGAAATTATCTTATGGTATGGAAAGTAGTATTTTCATTGTCCTTGCAAAAATAGATCATATTCTTTATAAATCAAGAGCGTATAATAGCATTGCCACAGTCACCCAAGCTCTGAATGTAGTAGATCACCATGGATGCCGTTTAGGTAAATGGTTTAATGGAGAAGGGAAAGAGAGATTTGGCACGACTACAACATACGCTCAGTTTTCATCACCGCATGCGATTGTGCATAAAAATGCAAATACAAATATGAAGTTTTTAGAAGCTTCGAATGCGACGGCAAATATTTTGGCGCACAAAGAGGAGATTTTTGAGAACTTCCAAGTGATGGAAAAAGCAAGCGAAGAGTTATTTACAATGATGGATGCTATGCTCCGTGAGAGCGCAAGAAGTTAGATAAATAAAGGGCGAAAAGCTCTTTGTTTATCAGTTACTTATTTATTTCCCGCATTTATGGCAAGTTGTGCCATCTTTTGAAAAATATCTTTCACACTCTCTTTTTTGATGATGGTCGTATCAAGAGCATTTAAAAAATAGTTTTGCGTTTTTTCGTCTGCCATATTAAATGTATAAATTACCCATTCATAGCTTACATGTAAGGGTTGCGTGTTGTCACTAATCTCAAACGTTGCGTAAAGATTTAACTCCTCTGCGGCAAGAGCGTTGAGCGCTTTTTTGTAAAACATATTGACATCATAGTTTATGAGAGAGCTAAGTTGCTCACGGCTTATTTTGGCATCACACTCTTCAAAACCGTTTTGCCCAACAATAAGCGATCGACCTAAAAAAAGTTGTTCACCGATAAAATAAGGAATATGTGTAGAGATAAGGGCATTGGCATCAGTGTAAATGACATGCTCATTTAAGGCTTGCGAATTATCAACTAAAATGGAGTTAAAAAAGGTATAGATGCTATTAACTTGTCCATCGAAATCGTGAACTTCAATCTCTTGAGTTTGTGGATTTATAGTGTATGTTATCATGGGATTTTTCTTTAAAAATGAAGGTGGTGACTCCAAGGGGATTTGAACCCCTATGGCAAGGATGAAAACCTTGAATCCTAACCATTAGATGATGGAGCCACGTTGTGTGGTTTGTAAAAACAAACAATTTTTATAACTGGTGTCCCGTGATGGATTCGAACCATCGGCCACATCATTAAAAGTGACGTGCTCTACCAGCTGAGCTAACGGGACAAACATCTTGTTTGTGGATGGGAATTATAGTCAAACTCTTCTGTGATGTCAAGTATTTTAAAAAAAAATTGTTATTTTCTTAAAATTTTGCATTTATTTACTGCGATAAGCTATACTACATCTCAAAATAAACCCTAACTTATAGGAAAAAAATATGATTTCTAAAATAAATGAAATAAAAAAAGAGCTTGCAAAAGTTGTAGTTGGGCAAGAAAAGATGATTGATGGGCTGCTTATAGGTCTGCTTTGCGAAGGGCATGTGCTTATAGAAGGAGTTCCAGGGCTTGCAAAAACCACAACAGTCAAAGCGCTTTCTCAAAGCTTGGGCTTGGATTTTAAAAGGGTCCAGTTTACCCCAGATCTTTTGCCATCAGATATTTTAGGAGCGCAGATTTATGATCCAAAAACCAACGAATTTAAAATCAAACATGGTCCTATTTTTACCAATCTTCTTTTGGCGGATGAGATTAACCGTGCGCCTGCGAAAGTACAATCTGCTCTTTTGGAAGTGATGCAAGAGCGTCAAGTGACTATTGGCGAAGAGAGTTTTCAACTTTCTCCTCCATTTTTTGTTATGGCAACGCAAAATCCAGTAGAACAAGAGGGCGTTTACCAGCTTCCAGAAGCGCAGCTTGACCGTTTTATGCTCAAACTTGACGTTGGGTACAACACAAAAGAAGAGGAGTTGCAAATAGCCAAACGCATCTCCGGAGGGATGAACGAGCAGATTCAAGCCGTGGTCTCTTACGAAGATCTTGTCGCGCTCAAAAAAGCGGTAAAAGCCGTACATGTAGATCCTGAAGTTGAAGAGTATATGATTGCGCTTGTGGATGCTTCACGCCACCCATTTGAGTATGGTCTTGATGAAATCGCTGAGTATATTCAGTTTGGTGCAAGTCCTCGTGTGAGTATTGATATGTTTAAAGCAGTAAAAGCGATGGCTTTTTTAAGAGGTAAAGATTTTGTGACACCTGTGGATGTGGCGTACATTGTCAAAGAGGTGATGCACCACCGTGTTGTTTTGACGTATGAGGCTGAAGCTGAGGGAATTAGCGTGGATTCGCTTATCGACAAAATAGTCAAAATAGTTCCGATTCCCTAAGTCATGAATAAACTCAAAAAGATATTGATTCGCGCTCGTCGCCAAGTTTTTAGTGAGATGAGTGGCAATAATCCATCTATTTTTAAAGGCGAGGGGTATGATTTTGTTGAGCTTAGGGAATATATGCCTGGTGATGATATCCGCCATATCGACTGGAATATCACAGCAAAAATGCAAGCACCCTATATCAAAATCTTTAAAGAGGAGCGTGAGCTCAATGTGGTTCTTGCGACGATGCTCAATGGAAGTGTTTACTTTGGAAGTAAAAAATTTAAGCAAGAGCTTATCGCTGAGCTTGTGGCACTGCTGAGTTTTTCGACGCTTAAAAATGGAGATCTTTTAAGCTCCTTTATTTTTACAGATAAGATGGCTCTACACTCAAAACCGACTAAAAAAATGAGTTTTGCCACAAAAAATGTGGCCCAGATTTTGGAGTTTGATCCCCTGCATCAAAAAGCAGATTATGAAGTGATGGCGCAAACACTTTATAAAAGATTGAAACGAAGATCACTCATTATTATTATTGCTGATTTTTTTGAGTTGCCAAACTTCAAAGTTTTGGCAAAAAAACATGAAGTAATCGCACTTATTGTTCGGGATAGACTTGAAGAGAATCCTCCTGTTATGGGTTTTTCCTCTCTGATGGATCCTGAGAGTGGTGGCACTTTAGAGGGTGACTTTAGTCAAACAAGTGTCAGGGCGTATGCCAAAAAAGTGCATCTCCATGACAACGCTTTATATGAAAATTTGAGAAATAGCGGGATACGATTTGCAAAAATCTATACCGATGATGTTGCGAGTGTAAGTTTAAAAAGAGTATTTGAGAGAAGATGATGCAGCCAGATGAGATAAAAATACGAGATATAAAACCACTTTTAGAGGTGCCTGATCATAGTTTGTATCTTTTTATAGGGGTTGTGCTCCTTGCATTGGTAGTGTTGGGCGGATTTATCTACTTAGCAAGTAAATGGATTAAAACAAGAAATCGCTTGAATCTACGTAAAAATATGTATCAAAAACTCTTACATGTAGAGCTTAGCGATGCCAAAAAAGCAGCCTATGAAATCACAAAATATGGAGCCTTTTTTAAAGATGATTCCCCGCGTAATTCGGAGATGTATCTCAATCTTATCGCAAGACTAGAGCGTTATAAATACAAAAAAGAGGTTGGACCTTTTGAGTATGAAGAGCGGAGTTATTTTGAACTTTACAAGGGAATGATTGATGTTTGATGGGTTTTACTTTGAGCATCCAAAATTTTTCTTTGTTCTCTTTTTTTTCATCGCATGCGCATCATTGTGTCGCATGAGACTGCCATCTTTTTATTTTCCCCATTCCCAAAGTTTTGTTAAAGAGAGTTTGAGTAACTCAAAACTACTTTTTATACTCAAATGGCTCTCTATTGTTTTGCTCCTTTTTGCATTTATGTCTCCTGTAAAAGATGCACCCTATGAAATGGCACCCAAAGAGGGGTATGATATTGCACTTATCTTGGACAGTTCGGATTCTATGAGTGTCAAAGGATTTGACAATGCAGATGTGCAGATGAGCAAATTTGATGCGCTCAAAATGGTTGTCAATGACTTTATTGCAAAGCGGCCAGATGATAATATTGGCCTTGTTGTTTTTGGCGCGTACTCTTTTATTGCCTCGCCGCTGACGTATGATAAAAATATTGTCCAAAAGGTTGTCGAGCAACTTTATACATCTATGGCAGGGCAAACTACCGCTTTGTATGATTCCCTTGCGCAAGGGGTGGATCTCTTAAAAAACTCCAAAGCCAAATCAAAAATAGCGATTCTCTTAACTGATGGCTATAACACTCCAGAAGCCACAAAAATACCCTTACATGTAGCGCTTGCCATGGCTCAAAAAGAGGGCGTAAAGGTCTATACGATAGGTGTTGGTGAGGATGGCGAGTTTGATAGGGCACTTTTAGAACATATTGCAAAAACAACAGGTGCAAAAAGCTATGCAGCATCGGACGCTTCGCAGTTGCAACTCATTTATAACGATATCGATGGGCTTGAAAAGTCAAAAATAAAATCACAAAACTTTACGGATGTACACTATTTTTACTTTTATCCACTTTTTTTCGGATTGCTTACTTTGATGGGCTATGTATTTATGATCAATAAAAGGGGGCACGAATGAGTTTTTTGCATCCAGAATTTCTCTATTTTATGTTGCCTCCACTCATCTTGCTTTTTGCACTTTTTTTGACGCAAAAGGAGAAACAAGCAATTTTTTTCTCTGAAGCGGTGATGCAAAAGTTGCGAGTAAACTCAAAGAGCCTCAGTTTACGTGCGCGCAACGGGCTTTTTTTTCTTGTCGCCACTTTGCTCATCATGGCGCTTGCACAACCCGTGATTCCCGATGGAAAGGTGCAAGTGCATGCAAAAAGTGCAGATATTATGCTTGCGCTTGATATCTCCGATTCTATGCTTTGTACCGATATGTACCCCTCACGCCTTGAACTTGCAAAGCATAAAATCCTTTCACTTTTGGCTCAAAAGCCTCATGAACGCATCGGCGTGTTGGCTTTTGCAAAAGAGAGTTATCTTGTTGCACCGCTGAGCTTTGATCATGATGCGCTCTCTTTTTTGGTCAAAGGGCTCTCAAGCGAGTCCATTACACAAAAAGGAACAGACTTTTTGGCTTTGCTTGAAGGAGTGGATGCAACTATGAAAGAGCAGAAAAAACGTACACTTCTGCTTTTGAGTGATGGCGGAGATCAAAGCGATTTTGGCGAAGAGATTGCGTATGCAAAAGAGCATAAGATTCGCGTTTTTGTGCTTGGGCTTGGAAGCGCTGCGGGTGCGCCTATCAAAGCGCAAAATGGTTTTGTGACACAAAATGGCAAAGTCGTTATCTCAAAGCGCAATGGCGCGATCGCTTCTTTTGCGACACAAACGGGTGGCGTTTATATTGAGGCGATTACAACGGATAAAGATATTGAAAAGATGCTGAGTTTGATAGAGGAAAATAGTGCGCAAAAAACGCTAAAATCGCAGATGATTACCAAATATATTCCACTTTTTCCTGTTTTCATCGGCTTTGCACTCCTCTTTTTACTTTTAGCGCTGAGTTCTATGAGTAAACGTGAAGTTGTGAATGTTCCAAGTGTATTTGTGGCACTTTTCTTACTTTTTGCAACCACGCCATCGCAGGCAGGAATCTTGGATTTTTGGTTGCTTGGTGATGCAAAAAAAGCGTATGAAAATAAAGCGTATCAAGCCAGCAGTGCGCTGTACGGCGAGTATCTTCAAACACACCAGAGCAGTGAAGCAAACTATAACTACGCTGCTTCGCTTTACAAACAAAAAAGCTATGAAAAAGCCGCAGACACCTATAAAAAAATCCATTTTGCAGACAAAAGCAAGCAAGCAGATGTGTTGTACAATCTTGGCAATAGCTACGCAAAGGCACGCAAATATGAAGAGGCACTCCTTGCATACAAAGGCTCTTTGGCACTCAAAAGGAGTGAAGATGCAAAGGTCAATAAAGCAATAGTGCAAAAACTCCTCCAAGAGCAAAAAAAAGAGGAGCAAGCAAAACGCCAATCGAGTGAAAATTCAGACCAGCAAGAAGAACAAAAAAAGCAGCAAGAGCAAAATAGAGATGCAAATAAAACAAATCAGCCAGATCAAAAGAACACGCAAAACAAAGCGCAAGAGACAACACCAGCTCCCTTCGAAAAAGCGTCACAGATGAGCAAGAAAGAGGAGCAAAAGTGGCTTCAAAGACTCAATGCCTTCTCGCCTACACATCTTTATAAGATTAAAACAAGCAGTCAAAAGGAGAGTGCAGATGAAAAACCTTGGTAAGCTAGCCGTCATACTGCTTTTGAGCGCCAATACTTGGGCAAAAGTAAGTGCAGATGTTGATCAAAGTGCGATAACACCCGGAAATGTTGTGACATTTAGCTTACATGTAAGCGATACAAGATTTCAAAAGCCTTCCATTGCTACTCTTTGCGGAGTGCCTATTTTAGGTACTGCATCGCAAACAAGTGTCTCTGGAGTGAATGGAAAATTTACAAAAACACAGACTTTGTCATATAGTTTTGCGCCCCAACACTCTTGTGTCATCACGCCTGTTGAGATAAAAACAGATGCTGGAATTGTGAAAACTTCACCGATCAAAATCGATGTCCATCCACTTTCAAAAGAGGCAAAAGAGAAGTTTTCGCTGCTTTATACGAGTGAGCAAAAAGAGGTTTATGTTGGCGAGCCTTTTAGTGTCACGCTAAGCTCAAAAATGCGCCGCGATATGAAAGTGATTGATTCAAAATTCGAAGCATCCGATATGAATGGATTTTGGATAAAAAAACAGCAACAAGAGCCAGAGAGTGTTGCGGGAGATTATGTTAATACCAAAATAGTTTATGTGCTTGGTGCTCAAAGGGCGGGAGAATTGACACTTAAACCAGCATCGATGAGCCTTGCGCAACAAGCCGCTGCAAACGATTTTTTGGGCGGTGTTGGCACCGATGTCAAATGGAGCAGATACCTCTCAAATAGCCTCCATATAAAGGTGAAGCCTTTACCCGCTGGCATTGATCTTGTCGGACGCGATGTGGCCTTACATGTAAGCCTTGATAAAGCAAAAGTCAATCAAAACGAAGCCGCAAATGTAACGCTTACAATAAGTGGCAGTGCAAATTTTGAGGATATTGGAGCGCTTAAACCTTTTGTGGCAAATGTTTCTGTTTTTGAAGATGATGCAAAAGTGGAACATTTTATAAAAAATGGTGTTTACACTAGCGAATATGTGAAAAAAATAGCCTTTGTAAGTGATAAAAGTTTTACAATCCCTTCCATAGCAATCAAATATTTTGATATAAAAACAGGGTCCATTCAAACTTTGAAAAGCCAACCCTTACATGTAGAGGTTTTTGGGAAGAAAAATGAGATTTTAAAGATTGAAAAAGGAGAAAAAGAGGGCAAAAGTGCGCTCTTTGCAAACTTCACGCAGCTGGCATATATTGCTATGGCGGTATCGGCTTTGCTTGGGTTTTTGCTTGGAGTTGCTGTGATGTTTTTTCAACCATTTGTTCAAAAAGAGAAAAATGAGAGTGTTGTTTCAAACAAAGATCTCAAACTTCTTTTAACACAATTAATGGAGTTTAAAGAGGATGCTGCGGTTCGTGAAATGATAGAGATTTTAGAGCAAAAAATCTATCTTGGCAAAGCGCTCAAGATAGATAAATCTAAGTTCCAAGCGCTTCGAAAAAAATATAAATTTTAAGAAAAAATATTGTAAAGCGTATTGGCATCTTGCATATCTTTGTGCAGTGCTTGCCAGTTTTCATCTTGAATATGTTTTTTAAAGGTGTGGAGTTCTGCTTCAAAGAGTTCTATTGCTTCTAAAACATTCCCTTTGTTTTGTTTAAAAACATCCTCCCACATCGCAGGCGAGCTTTTTGCTAAACGGCTCATGGAACGAAATCCACCCGCCGCAAGAGTTAAAATATCGTCTCTATTTTCCTGCTTGATAACGGTGTTTGCGAGTGAATAAGAGATGGCGTGAGGCATGTGGCTGATGAAAGCGGTATGGCGATCATGCTCATGCGCGTGCATGTAACTGATTTTCATTTTCAATGCTTCAAAGAGTCGAATTGCGAGCGCTTTTTGCACGGCTCCACTCTCTTGAAGATCACAAAGAACCACAACTTTGTCTGTATAAAGTTCCTCAACAGCGGCGTAAGGACCAAAAAACTCTGTTCCAGTCATAGGGTGCGCGGCAACCACATTTTTGCGTATTTTACTTGGAATAGAAGCAACAATGCGCTCTTTTGTACTACCAAAATCGATGACTGTTGTGTGCGCATCTATGGCTTGAAGTTCGCTTATAATGGAGATAATACCATTGACAGGAACGGCTAAAATAATAAGATCACATTTTTTGATTGCCTCAAAATCTACAATCTCTTTGACTAAAGAGAGTTCGAGGGCTTGGCGTTGATGCTCGCTATTGTGGTCGTGTCCTACAATCTCTTTGATAAAATCTATTTTTTTAAGGCTCAGCGCCAGCGAGCCACCCATCAAACCAAGCCCAATAATTCCAACTCTCATAATTTCTCTTTTTTACCCCAATGATACACTCAAAATCCTTGAGTTTACGTAACATTAATCACTTTAAAGGTAAAATCAACCTTCAAATTATGAAATTTTAGGATATTTATGAAAATTGTTTTTTTAGCACTTGTTTTTTTTACGGGGATGGCGCTTTATGCGGATAAAATCAAAGAGATAAATTATGACAATCTGTTTCATATCTCCAAAGATGTGGCGATGCGTATGGTTGATTTAGAGGTCGGTGAAGAGCTTGATATAAAAAAAGTGGATGATGCTGTAAAAAAATATTTTGACCAAGGATATTTTGAAGATATTTATGTCACGAACGAAGATGGAAATGTGACATTTCACTTTAAAGAGAAGGCAATTGTCTCAAAAGTAGAGATCAAAGGCTATAAAGATGATGATAAAGATTTTATGAATGATGTTGTTATGATCAAGCGTGGCACACTTTATGATGAGAAAAAAGTTGAAGCTGCAAAACAGAGAATTATAGAGTCGCTCAATCATGAGGGCAAGATTGATTCTGTGGTTGAAGTGGAAAAAGAGGTGCAAGAAAACGGCAGTATTCACGTGAAGTTTATTACCAATGAGGGTGAAAAAATTGTTGTTGAACAGATTAAATATAGCGGATTAAAAAGATTTAAAAGTGGTGATTTTGATGATGTAGTTGCTAACAAAGAGCATCAGTTTATGGGTTGGCTTTGGGGTAGAAACAATGGTGAGTTTCACTTAGAAGATTTAGAGTATGACCCGCTTCGTATGCGGGATTATTATATGCAGTTTGGATATTTGGATGCGAAGGTTGATGCCCCTTTTGTGAGAGTCAATTTTGATCATTATACAGGCGAGATGAGCTACCAAATTGTAGAGGGTGATATGTATCGCGTGAGTTCTGTGAGTATCGATCAAATTAATGAAGTGATTGCGGATGCGAAGCTAACAGAACTTTTAAAGTTAGTTAAAAATGAAGCGTTTAACATTAAAACTTTCCGTGAAGATGCTGAGCGTATTAAAACAGCTATCGCTGATCTTGGCTATGCCTTTGTAAATGTTACACCAGATTTAAGAAAAGATAAAGAGAGCCATACTGTAGATGTTATCTTCAAAGTGGAACCAGGAGAAAAAGTCCGTATTCGTGATGTGATTATCTCTGGAAATACACGGACACTTGACCGTATTATTAGGCGTGAACTCTATCTTGGACCAGGAGATATGTATTCTTTGAGCGACTTAAAAGATTCACGTAATGCGCTTGGTCGTCTTGGATATTTTGAAAGTAATACCATCGAAGAGAAACGTGTTGATGCAAAAACGATGGATCTCATCGTCAAAGTGAAAGAGACTCCAACAGGAAATATTCAAATTGGTGGTGGATATGGAAGTTATGGCGGTATCTTGCTGAGCGTTTCTGTGAGCGATAGAAATGTGTTTGGTTCGGGGCTCAATGTCGGTGTGAAGTTGGAAAAATCACAACTCACACATAACTACTCATTTTCCATCGCAAATCCAAGACTCAACGACAGTGACTTTAGTGGTAACTTCTCAATTTATCAATCTGCAACTGAATATACAGATTATGCGGTTGAAAGCAATGGTTTGAGCGTGGGTGCTGGACATAGATTTTCAAGACACATTAGCGGATACCTTGGATACAACTACTCGAAAAACTTTTATACACTCGGTCGAGATTTTAATACCACAGCGTATGGCGCGTATGCGTTTGAAAGCTATGCAAAAAGCTCTGTTGTTACAAGCGTGAGCTATGACTCAACGGATGATTACTATTTGCCTCGTGAGGGGATGACAGCAGGACAGAGTGTTGAAAAGTCTGGCCTTGGTGGAGACGCTGATTTTATGAAGTTTTCAACCAATTTTGGTAAATACAATGGGCTCAAAGAGTATGTCGGCTTTGATGCGATCTTTCGTTATAAAGCAAGATTTAATTATGCGCTAGATTCTGGATATTTGCCAATTGCAGAGAAATACTATATGGGTGGAATTGGAAGTGTCAGAGGGTATAGCTCCTATTCACTCGCGCCAAGAGACAATAATGCCACGCTTGTAGGCGCAAATCAGACTTTTTCAAATAGTGCAGAGCTTAGTTTTCCTCTTGTTCCGAAAGCGAAAATGCGCTTAGTGACCTATATTGACTGGGGATTGATAGGAAATAATAACTTAAGTGAAATTTCTCGCGGAGGTTATGGTTTTGGACTTGAGTGGTTTTCACCCGTTGGCCCAATTCAGTTGATGTTTGCCAACCCGCTCAATGCGCAACCTGGTGATAATGTTTCACACTTCGAATTTACAATGGGACAGCGGTTTTAGAACTTAAAAAAAGTAGAGTTTGACTAAGTCTCTAGTCAAACTCTACTGTAATCCCATCTGGAAACTGCAATCTTCTTACACTCTCTTTTGCTAAATAAAGCGTCTCTTTTGAGCTTACATGTAAGCATCTATTTTCAAAACGAAATTGATAATCAAGATTTCTTGGTCTATGTGTCAGCAGTGCTGCGCCAAGGGAGATAATAAAACTCAAAAACTCCGCTATTGCTTCATCTGGCAAGATATTTTTATATTCATCAATATGTTCACACGAGGGTGCTCTTCTTTTTGCAAACTTTGTAAGTGTTGCAATGAGCATAATCTCTTTGTGTGTAAATCCATATTCAAGTGCTGTCTGTATGAGATAATAACTATGCTGGTTGCTTGAGTAGTTATGCAAGGACAAGCCGATAGGAGAAAGCTTTGCCGCGATAATAAGCTCTTTTTGGTAGCGAGCATCTATGTTGTACGCAGGAGCGAGAAGCTCAAAGAGCATTTTTGCAACTTTTGCAAGCTGATTGGAATGGTTGGCATCGGTAATATACGAATCTAAAAGGTAGCGTACAGAGGGATTGAAGTTTGCTGGAAAAATCGCTTTTTGATGGCGCAAGAGATCACTCAAATAAACGCCTTCGCGCACTCCCACGCCGCTGGTGATAAGGTTTTTGATACCACTTTTTCTTTTGAGCAGTTCTAAGATGATCAAACTCCCCGGCTTAATAACATCAAAACGCTCGGGTTTGATGTGCAGAGCTTTTAAGCGTTTTTCATTTGCACTCATCACTTTTTCTATAAAAGAGAGCATTGTTTTTGCAGAAAATTCAAATGCATGGAGTTTATTGAGAGGATATTTCATCTCTTTCATAATCGCATTTGCAAGCGCACGAAAAGTGCCTCCAATGCCTATAAGATTTGAGAGTTCAATACCACTGAGTTTGTCAAGCTCTTGATTGATATATTTTCTCGCACCTTCAATATCATCTTTATCAAAATAGAGCTCTTTGAGCCTTACTGTACCGAGTTCGAGCGAAATGGTATTGGTAACTTTTTCATCAACTAGCATGGAAAACTCAGTTGATCCTCCGCCAATATCGATTGTGAGTGCATCCACTTTTGGTAAAAGATTACAGCATGCGATAGCTCCAAAAGACGCTTCTTTTTCTCCATCAATCACCTTGATATTGAGTCCAAGTCCATTGCGTACTTTTGCTAGAAACTCATTTTTATTTGGAGCATCACGCAGGGCAGAAGTGGCAACACAAAGGATTTTTTTTACTTTATAGGAAGAAGCGATATTAAGGAAGTTTTCGAGTGCGTCGTAGCTGCGCTGCATCGCTTGAGGTTGGAGGTTTCCACCATTTTTGTAAGCATTTTCAGGAAGTCGTACACGACTTTTCACTTCGTGTACAAGATGAAAAGCAAAACGGCTTGTCTTTTCATAGATAACCATTCGGGCCGAGTTGGACCCGATGTCTATGACGGCCGTTACCTTTGCCAAACTATTCCTCTTCTGCTAATATTGCTTTGTATTTATATTGAAGTTCTGCAATTGTTTCCACATTGTCTTTATCCAAAATGATACAATCAACTGGACACACAGCGATACAAGCGGGTTCATCATAGACACCTACACATTCGGTGCATCTATCTGGATCAATGTAGTAAAGCGGATCTCCCTCTTCAATAGCAATCGTAGGACACTCTTCACGACACGCATCACACGCGATACACTCTTCATTTATTAGCAAAGCCATTTACAAACCTTATGATTATTTTATAAGCCCGATTTATAGCAAAAACTACCTTTAGTTTATTTGAAGTGTAGCGGACAGCAAAGTTTGGAGATAATTGTTAAATTTGCACTTGTTCCGCTGATGCCATCAGTTCTATTTTTGAGTTCAATACTCGCTCCAATAGCATCTGCAGCACTTTTTGCCAAAAATAGGCCAAGACCAACTCCACTTTTATCTCCTTGGCGTTTAAAAGGAGCAAAAAGATCCATACTTTCATCGATTCCACAACCCTCATCAAGCACTTCTATCACAAGTCCGGCACTGTTTTGGTAGCTGCTGATGCTTACTTTTTTACCTTTTGGTGTAAATTTGAGAGCATTTTGCAAAAAGTTTTGCACGATTTGATTGAGTAGGCTTACTTGAAGCGTTGCCATGAAAAGATCTGGTTCAAAATGTATGAGAAGCTCTTTATCTTCATTGTCTGCTAAAAGTTTAAAATCCCGTGCTTTGTCTTTTAAAACAGCGATGATATCCACTTCTACTGGTTTTTCTAACTGAGCACCCTCTTGGCGACCGATGTTGAGGATATTGGAAACAATATGATTCATATCATCAACCGCTTTATTTGTCGTTTTGAGCGCTTCTATGTACTCCTCAGGTGAGCGCTTTTTGATAAGTGTGACTTGGTTTTTGAGTTTAATGACCGCAAGAGGAGTTTTGAGTTCATGCGCAGTTCCGATAAAGAGCTCTTTTTGGTATTTGACAAAGTTTTGCACTCTATTGATAAGATGATTGATGGTGATTCCAAGGGGTTCAAACTCAGTGGGAAGTTCCTCGACTTTAATGCTTTGCATAAGATGTTCGTTCATGTTTGAGAGTCTTTTTGAAAGAGTGGAAACAGGAGCAATCAGCATTTTAGATAAGGCAATCGCATAGAGAATGACAAGAATAAAGCCAACTAAATTGATAATAAACATAGAGTTTAAAATCTTGTTTAAAAGCTTTTTGGTGGTTGTAATATCGCGGGTGATTTTCAAATAGCTCAGATCTTGCAGTTTAAAAGGGTACACAAGTGTTAAATAGGTTCTATCTTGCACACTTGTTTCATACATATTGATATACTCAAGCTGGGTTTTGAGATGAATGAGTTCAACTGAAAGACCCATAAAAGTATCGGAATTCATAAGTGTTGCATCATAAATAGATTTGTATGATGCAATATTTTGTGCAAATTTGATGAGTTCATCTTTTTTTTCATCATACATCGATTTTTCAACATAGAGATAGGCAAAAGAGGTAAAAAGCAGTATTAAAGATGCAGATGCAATGATAAGTTGTATAAAAAACTGTTTTCTGATACTTTTTTGGAGCAACATAGTAAGATCCTATCATATTTTAATGGAATGAATTGTATCGAAATTATAAGAGAATTCTTTACATGTAAGGGGTTTTAAAAGGAAGATTGAGAGGGAAAAAAAGAGAGCAAACTCTCTTTTTTTTATAAGTTAGTTTACCTCTTTAGGAAAACAAAATCTATAGCCACGACGACGAACAGTTTCGATTGTAGTAATCCCAAGTGGTTTGTCCATTTTTTGGCGAATTTGATTGATTGCAACTTCAATAACATTTGGAGTAACAAGTTCTGGTTCTTCCCAAATAGCATCAAGGAGTTGCTCTTTAGAAACAATCTGATCACGGTGACGTGCAAGGTGAGTGAGCACTTCAAAAGGTTTTCCTTTGAGTTCTATCTCTTGCTCTTTGTAGATGATTTTTTCCTCTTCAGGGTTGATAGTCAAATCTTCGATTTCGATGATTGAACTGCCGCCAAAACGTAATCTCGCTTCTAAACGTGCGATAAGCACATCAAAGTTGAATGGTTTGCGGATATAATCATCAGCACCAGCACGCAAGGCCTCGATTTCACTATCATCATCATCACGAGCTGAGAGAACAACAACAACCGTTTTTGGTGTGTTTGTTTTGATATTTGGGATGATATCGACACTGTTTCCATCTGGCAACATCCAATCCATCAATACAAGATCATAATTACGGATATCAAGATAGTACTCGCCATCTTTAAGGGTTTCTACAACGTCACTTTGGTAGCCAAACTCTTTGAGCCCCTCTGCGAGCATTTTGTTTAAAGTTACTTCATCTTCAATAATGAGAATACGCATATTTTTAGGTTCCTATAAGCGAAAAATTTGCGAAATGATAGCATAGTTTTAGAAAAATTTAAACTTTTTTTCAATTTTTTTTAAAAAATTTCTAAACTTAGATTAAGAAACAACTTACGTAATCTGTCGCTTTTTTATACAGTTTGCAAAGAAAAAGTCGGAATTGTCTTGATTATAATAAACGTATGGAAACTTTATTATTAGCAATCTTCTTGACGCTTTGCATCGCGACAATTCTCAATATCATCTTAAAAAGATATGAGATATCCCATATTATTGGTTATATCATAACTGGAACGGCGATTAGTTATCTCTTTGGTTTCAATGGTCTTTCTATCCATTCTTTAG